>CAIRMO010000078.1 GCA_903879705.1 uncultured Candidatus Competibacteraceae bacterium
CGGGGCCACCCCTCCTTACTCAAGGAGGGGAAAAAGCGATGTACTGTGCTGGTTTTATCCCCTCCTTGGATAAGGAGGGGTGGCGCGAAGCGCCGGGGTGGTTCGAAGCGGCAATTCCACAACTCAGGTCGGATTCCTATATGAATACCCTTTCCTGTAGGGCGGGTTAGCGTAGCGTAACCCGCCATTACCGGGGACTCTCCACAAAGGCGGGTTACGGCGGACGCCTAACCCGCCCTACACTGGATCGCCAGCAATTCATCGGCATGGGCTTTTATTCCCCGACTTCGGCTAAAGCCATGGACATCAATCCAGGCGATAGAAACATTCCCTGCGTCAACAAATGTTCGACGACAGGCCGCGCTGCGGGGATCCATCCGCGCCGTTTGGCAATTAACAGGATTCCAAGGGTTCCAAGCACGTTAAAACCAAGACTTTTGGCGCATTCTCGCGCAGCCTTGTCATCCAGTATCGTAGTGGTTTTAGGCATTTGGAGCGCTTGAGATAATACTTGGGTTTCACCGGCACCTAAATCCCATGCCGCGACCACCGGTGGAATGGGTACGTTGGCGACCACCGAGAAACCGGGATCATTTTTGATGCGGGCCATCATCTCGTCACCGCCATCGCCGGCGGCAATTTCCTGGATAACGGCTTGAGGAACCACAATTCGGCTGTCAGCCAAGCGGCAGACCCACTCCAGCCCGTTAATTTTGTAAAGAAAAATGAGCGGGGAAGCATTGATGATAAACGGGTTAGAAGCCACTGATTTCCTCACGCAATTCTTCGATGGTCACTTGGCAAGCGGGTACTTTTCGGCGGCAGAGTTCATTGAGAAATTCAACCCGGCTTATTCCGAGGATTTCAGTCGATTTTGATTGTGAGATACGCCCTTCTGCGTACCATTGCACAATCGCCGCTGTTTTAATCTCGTGCGTAAATTCCGCCGGTCCCAACCGCAAGGCTGAAAATACACTGGGTTCAAAGTCTAAAACAACTTGGGTCATCGCTAGTCTCCAAATAGTGTTGTAGGGCGGGTTAGCGAAGCGTAACCCGCCATCATCGGTGATTCCCCACAACGGCGGGTTACGGCTGACGCCTAACCCGCCCTACGCTGCTGCTTATACCCTAGGCTGAGATGCACTTCATTCCAGCGAGCGCCCACGAAGTCCTTGCCGCCGGTGGGGTCGGTGCCGGGGGATTTTTCGCACCAGAACCACGGGAAGTCGGCTTGAGGGCGGTGCGGTTCGGTGCCCCGATCTTTGTCTTTGAGCGCCAGCGGGACGCTACGAAACAGGCCCGCGCCTTTTTTGCCGACATCGCCGGCGAGAAGGAAGGGGCGGATGTTCTGGCGGATGCCGTCGTTGAGGTCGGGATGCCAGCCTTGCGCCTGGTCGTGCAGCGGTTTCCAGCGCACGAAAATATCCAGCGGGGCTTCGCCGATGAGAATGGCGGCGAGTTGGGTCTGGAGTTTTTGGGCCGCGCCGAGCCGTACCGCTGCGCCGGGCTTATCGACTTTGGCGTCTTCGGCCTGCTGCTGAATCCAGTTGCCGAGGTAGCTGTAGGTCAGCTTTTGCAGGGTGGCGTAGTCGAGCGTGTGGACGTTGACCAGGGCGTGGAAGCCGTCGGGGCGACCGTCCCAGAGGTGCCAGATGAACGGGCGGTCGTGGAAGAGTTTGGCGTGTTGGGCGAAAAATTCGTCGCGCAGCCAGTCTTCGAGGGTTTTGGCCTGGCTGCCTTTGAGTCCGGCGCAGGCGATCAGGGCTCGTTCGTCGAAAGGACCCAGCGCGGTGTGGAGGAGTTGGCGCAGGCGGGCGGCGGCGGGTTGTTCGCGGTTGAGCGGCGGTAGGCACACGATGCCGTCGTCATCGGCGTAGGCTTCCAGGCCGTCCGGGCCGAGGGCGGGGCAATCGGGGAAGCTGGAGCCAGTTTGGCGCGGCCAGCGGTAACCGAGCAGGCGAGCCACGGCGACGTGCAACGGTTGGTCGGAGCCTTGGGGATGGCCGTTGAAGAGCCATTGCGTCGGGTCGTCGCTGTGCGGCTTGGGCAGACCGTCAGGGTATTGCTCGGCGGCGACGGCTTGCCAGTGGGCGAGGTCGAAGGGAACTTTGACGAGGGTGGCGTTAGTGACTTTTAACGCTTGGTCAATTTGGCGAACGGCTTCGTTGTATTCAGGGGAGGAACAGAAGCACCAGATGGCGGGAAGGTGGTCTGGATTGTAGGGAAGGATAACCGCTACATTTTGATGGAATCGCTCTTCTCCATATCGGTAAGCAAATATCTGCCGCATACGCTGAATGGCGATTCCAGTTTTACCAATAGCCTTGAGACCTTTTGTTGGGTATGCAGTCGGTAATGAAAGTAATAGACCTTTGCCTTGTTCCCATCTAACTAACCACGATTCTCCGTCAATTTCTTGGAGTAGTTCAGGAGTTCCTTGCAGTAATTCCCAGATCAATTTATTAATCTCGCCAAATTCCCAAAATGCAGTAATGAACATCGGATCGTCACTGGTTTGTAGACCGACTAAACCATCAGCATACTCGCTTAAAAGTTTATTATTCTCGGCGACTTCTAACGCTACCCTCGCATCTGGATTTCCCAACTGTCCCGCCTGTTCCACCGCCACTACTTCAGCATCCCGCAACAACACCGCTTTTTCTTCTACCGTGCGCGGAACACTGGCATCCAAGCCGCACAACATTTGGCCGGAAGCAGATTTAGCATGGGTCAAAGTGATAAGAATGGCATTGACGACTTCACCGCTAATAGTCTCGAAAGCACCCGGCCCCAATCGTGCCAGTAGATTCCAGGTTTCCATTTTTAGTAAACATTCGCGCTGCTTTTTATAACTGCCAAGAAACAGCCAGTTTTGCGGGGTCACCAGTATCGTACTGCCGCTATCGGTACAGAACTCTAAACATCGCTCAACGAAACAATTAGCCAAGTCGGCTTTTGCGTTGGCGTGAACCTGTTCGCAATACGCCTTGAGAACGTCATCCTGCTTGCCCCGCGCCAAATACGGCACATTGGTCATCACCAGCGTAAATTGCGCGGCGAGCAATTCAGCGGCTTTCGCAATCCCCTGAGCAATGACCGCCAATTCATGCGCGGCATCATCGGCGCGTTCATCCGCCAGCGCCTGTTCCAAGAGCGGCTGCAATTCCCGGAAAGAACTCGCGTAATTCGTCGCCTTATCCTTCCTGGGATCAATCAGACTGCCCAGCACCGGCGCTTTCTGAAACAGATCGTACAGCGCCCCCATTGAGAACCGCATCCCGGACTGATCGCCCGCCAGTTTGAGCCAATCCTCTCTCTTCGCATGGGGAGCCAATCCACAGCAAGCCAGATTCAAACGCGGCAGGTTGTGATACCCGGCCAGTTTCCACGCCGTCAGTGCCACATTGAACGCTGCAATCTGCGTGCAGCGTTCATCCAGTTCCAGCCCGTGCAGGTTATCCCGCAACACTGCAACCACCGCCGCCGCCGGAGTGAGCGCCTCTTCCTCCATCCGCAACCGCACCAACAGTGGCAGCGCAAACACCAGAAAATGCCCGCTGCCCATGCACGGATCGAGCAGGCGCATCCCCTTCACCGCGTCCGGCCACCCGGCAAACGTCCCCGCTGCCGGCAGCCAGGTCTGCGTCGTCGCATCCTGCACCCAGCGCAAATACGGCCACGCCAACCCCGGCACGCCCTCCCGCGCCGACAACGCCACCTGCTCCCGCGCCGCCGCCTCCGTCGCTGCCGTGATCGGCCCCTGTTTGCCCGCCCACCACGCGCCCAGCGTGTTATGCAGCAGAAACTCCACCATGTAATCCTCGGTGAAAAGCTGCGTCACCGGCGACAATTCATCCGCCCCAATCTTCTTGCCCGACCGGTTCACTTCATCCTTGCGCTGGGCTTGCCAGAACTGATACGTCCAGCCGAGCGCATCATCGGCGCGGAACACCTCAGCCGGCAGCGCCGCCAGCAATTGGCGCAACGCCACCTGATCGTTGATCGCCACCGGCAACTCCAGCACCGGATCATCGCGCCGAAACACCCCCGGCAAGGTCAGGCTAGCAAAGCGGCACGCCAGATCAAAACCATCGCGGGCGTTCAGTTCCGGCGCGAGTTCCTCGCAATCCGCCAACGTCACCGGAACGCCGCCATTGGCCTCATCGGTCATCAGCAGATGATTCTCGGTCAGAAAGCGCGTGAACAGCAGGCGGTGCCAATGCTCATACGCCGCCAGCTCGCCCAGATGATCCAGCGCCTGACTGCCGGAACGCGCATCGCGGGCATCGCCCAAAGCTTGCCCCCGCGCCCGCAACCGATCCCGCAACCGGCGCTGCTCGACCGTCATGTGAGTGCGGGATTCCGGCTCATGCACCGCCAGATTCTCCAGCGCCGCCCGACAGCCTGATTCAGCGCGGACGCGGGCCGCCGTCGTGGTGTTTTCCAGGAGTTTGCGGTGTTCTTTGGCGAGGGAAATAGGCATGAGGGGTTTGGATCGTCCTGGTAAGTGGTGGAAATCCCCGATGATGGCGGGTTACGACTCAGCGCAATGCGTTCAGCCTTTTTTCTGCCTCGGTCCAAGGTAGGCGGCGTTTGTTTTCTTTCATTTTCTGCAAGGCTTTGAGGGTGTCATCCACCGTCAGCAGTTGGTTTTCTACCAAGGCACAGAGTAAACCGATGGTGCCCATGACCTCTACGCCCTCACGGTGGGCCACCGTGCGAAGATGGGTGTCACCGGTGAGCAGGGTGCAGGATTCTTGTTTGGCGAGAGCCAGGGCGAGGTAGTCGTTGTGACTGGGCTTTGGGCCGTTCTTAGTGGGTAATTGCGTGTTGTATTTACACGGCAGACTTTCGGCATATTGGACGAATGCGCCGCTGACTTCCATGACGTGCAAACCCAGCGCTTCAAGGCCCGGAGTTCCCGGCTCAATCTCTTCGTAGTACAGCAGATCAGGGATGCCAAATTGCATAGGCAAGCGGAAGAACAAGGCCATCAACTCCGCGGATTCCATATCAATCAGAATATTGGCATCACTGATCAGCAACCGCATCCAACGACTCCAGTTGCCGTTCTTTATAGAAACGCATCATCGGAATGCCCAGGATTTCAGCGGCCTTGCTCTCGGAGATATAGTGTTCGGCCAAGGCTCGATACACCAATTGATCAAAAAGTCGCGGATGTTCCTGGGGAAAGGGAGCGCTGGGTTCCATTTTTCGCCAGCCTTTCGCTGAGAACTGCTTGACCAGGGTCAGGTACGCGGATTCAGAAATCACGTCACACTGCTTGGCGCGTTGGAGCCAGCCCGCCATCGACAGGCCAAACTCATGCTTGAGCATATACAGTTCTGCCCATTCCAACGTATGGCGCTCGAGACCCAGCAACTGGCGTACCGCCACGCACGGCGCAAGGAACGCACCGGCGAAACGGTCGCAGGCTTTTTCCTCATCAAGTGGTCCATCGGCCAAACGTTCGGCTAACAGCAGGTGCCCCAACTCATGCGCTAACGTAAACCGTTGCCGGTCGCCCGGCCAGCCTTTGGCGACCGCCACCAGCGGATACGTGCGACCGTCTTCCGTGCAGGCGATGGCGGTCAGGCCAGAAAATCCTGGATGCGCCTCATCCACGACGATGACCAGCAAACCCAGCGTTTCCAGGGTATCGGTGAGATCAGCAATGGGGTCCATGCCGAGCTGCCAGGCGTTGCGAACCTGGTCGGAGAAGCGATCAATGTCCTCAAGGCAACCCATCCGTTCAGGCAGCCCGGCGGGTGGCGCAAACGCCAATAGCGGCGAATCGGGAAACGCGCCCAGCAATTCCAGCCGCTTTTCCGCCAGAGCGATGATCTTGATCTTTAGCGCTTCTTGCGCGGTTTTGCCGAACGCAGTCGTTTTGCGGAATCGGGGCTGTTGCAGTTCGACGTGATGAGTACGAAAGAAATACTCGGTGCGGACACCACAAGCGCGGGCCAGCTTGAGCAACTGTGCGGAGGATGGCGTCACCAGACCTTTTTCGTACTTCTGGATAGCCGTATGAGTAATGCCGACCTGTTCTCCCAGGGCGCTCAGGGTTAGCCCCGCAGCCAGTCGGGCTTGCCGTATGCGATTTGCAATCATGGCGCGTCCTTAGGATTAGGTTTAAAAAATTGCTCAGTTTAGTTATTTTTTAAACCCATGAGAAGAATAAAGCTGTTTAGACTTTGAACCCACAGGGTAGTAGGGCGGGTTAGCGAAGCGTAACCCGCCCTACACGGTTAGAGAATCACCGGACCCTCTTGCAACGCGGCTTCGATCACCGTTTTGGCGTCGCGTAACCACGCTTCAAGCTCGGTAACATCGTGAAGAGTCGCCGCAGTCAATGTGATCCGCCGAGCTTTCGGCTCGGTAGCGATGACGGCAGCGGCCAGCGCCTTGTCAAACTGGGCGGCTAAGGCATCGGTTTGGGACTGCCCATTGGCCAGAGAACACGATTGAAGCGCCGCCAGCAGTTGTTGATCGGAATCCATCGCAGGAACCGCACGGGGCAAGGCTCCGGCACGGGCGAGCAGGGTTTGGCGCTGTGGTTCCGGTATACTTCACCCCGCTACAACCTGTGATTCCTCAAAGGTCTGAAAATTGAGGGTTAGTAATGAATCCAGCTCTTTCTTGTAGGTGGTATGGGTCTGGGCTAAACAGTCGGAAATCGCTTGCTTGAAGTCAGTGAAGTGTGC
>CAIRMO010000079.1 GCA_903879705.1 uncultured Candidatus Competibacteraceae bacterium
GAGCGAACCACCCCGGCCCCTGACGGGGCCACCCCTCCTTACTCAAGGAGGGGAAAAAGCGTTGTACCGGGCTGGTTTTATCCCCTCCTTGGATAAGGAGGGGTGGCGCGAAGCGCCGGGGTGGTTCGAAGCGGCAATTCCACAACTCAAATCAGATTCCTAATTATGTGTTCGCCGCTGCGATCTTCCGGATGTTCTGCTTCGGGATGTCCCGCTACAGCCGGAATCTGGAACGGGTTAAAATTCCCGAACAGGCCAAAAAATATCCGGGGCAACCGTCCGGCGGTCCGCAACAACGGGTTGCCATCGCCCGCAGTTTGTGTATGAATCCAAAAATCATGCTCTTTGACGAACCGGCCTCGACGCTGGACCCAGAGATGATCAAGGCAGTGCGGGACACGAGGGTGACGCTGGCCGAGGACGGCATGACCATGATTTGCGTGACCCACGAAATGGGCTTTGCCAAAACGGTGGCGCACCGGGTCATTTTCATGGACAGCGGCGAAATGATCGAACAGAATTCGCCGGAAGAATTTTTCACCTACCCGCAATCAGAGCGGACCAAACTGTTTTTAAGCCAAATCCTGCATCATTGACTTTTCACGGAGTAAAACTGAATGGCCAGCATTAATAAAGTCTTCCTGATCGGCTATCTAGGCCAAGACCCGGAGGTGCGCTATATGCCGAGCGGCAAGGCAGTCGCCAACATCTCCATTGCCACCAGCGAAAGCTGGAAGGACAAAAATACCGGAGAAAAGCAGGAGCGCACTGAATGGCATCGGGCCGTGTTTTTCAGCCCACTGGCGGAAATCGTCGGGCAGTATTTACGCAAAGGATCGTTGGCGTTTATCGAAGGGCGACTGCAAACCCGTAAATGGCAAGACAAGAACGGGGTAGAACGCTATACCACGGAAATTGTCGCTAATGAAATGAAGATGCTGGGGGGAAAAAGTGACCGCGCCGGCGGCAATAGCAGCCCGCCGTTCACGGACGGCAGCGAACCGGAATATGGACCATCGCCGGCGCCCGCTCGTCCGCAAGCCGCGCCCGCTTCAGCACGACCGCAATCTCCGCCACCTCAACCCCCGATGCCGGGCGACTTCCCGGATGATGACATTCCGTTCTAATGGCACTCAAGAAATTTAAAGCACTGCCATTAAGTGAATCGGATGGGCAGGCTGAGTTTTAGTCTGAAGATCCGTGATTCATTCAACTCCAACCTTTAGCCTTCCATTTGACATCCTCCCCGGCCTAAACGCCGGGGCTTGCGGTGCCCAACCCAAAACAAAGGGTCATTGCAGAAAATGGCCTAAAACCGCCCCAGCGCCTCGCTGGTATGCGCCAGTAGTCGCGCCAGCCACGGTTTCTTGGTGGTATAGGCGATTTCGTACAGATCGGCTCCGGCGCTGGCGTCCAGCAACACATCATCGCTGGTGCGGAGTTCATCCACTAACCGGCATTCCAGCGCCTGAGTCCCGTACCAGTGTTCACCCGTCGCCACCCGCTCCAATTCGACCTGTGGACGATGAGTCTTCACGAAGTCCTTGAACAGAGTGTGCGCCTCCTCGATTTCCTCCTGAAATTTGCGCCGGCCCTGGTCGGTATTTTCACCAAGGATGGTGACAGTGCGCTTGAATTCGCCAGCCATAAACTGCTCATAATCGATATCGTGTTTCTTGAGCAGCCGATTGAAATTGGGCAATTGCGCGATCACGCCAATCGAGCCGACCACGGCAAAGGGCGCGGCAATAATCCGGTCAGCGACACACGCCATCATATAACCGCCGCTGGCCGCGATTTTATCCACCGCCACGGTCAGCTTGACTCGCCGGTCGCGGAGTCGTAGCAATTGCGCCGCCGCCAGTCCGTAAGCATGAACCAGGCCGCCGGCGCTTTCCAGGCGCACCATGACTTCATCTTCCGGCTGGGCAACATTCAACACTGCCGTAATTTCTTCGCGCAATGATGCGACCGCGATCGCACGAATATCACCCTGAAAGTTCAAGACAAAGATACGGCGACGCTCGGTCTTTTCCCGCTGCTTCTCCCGCGCTTTCTGCTCCTTGTGAAATTGCTTGAACGCCTTTTTCGACAAGGTAGCCTCTTTGATCATGACCGTCATTTGACGGTAATCCTCGTTCAGATGGCGGATATCCAGTCGCCCCCGGCTCTCCGCTTCTCCGCCGCCACGTCCGATCAAGGCCACCAACCCGCCGGCCACGACCAGTATCGCTACGACAAAGGTAGCGATCTTAGCCAGAAACATCCCGTATTCGTTCAGAAATTCCATTACTTCGTTCTCCAGTCAGGGTGCTGCTTAGTTGCTATTGGCGATAGCGGTGCGGGATGGAACCGAAATCATGATGGACAGGCTACAAGGTGGCAGTGACGCGACCACCCGGTTAATCGGCGGCGTATTGATCGTCGCAGGACTGACCCTGCTGGTCGCATCGATCCGGTTCACCACGGCAAACTCGATAGCGGACAAGCATCAATGCGCGCAACTCAATACTCACTAAGTCGCGCCAGCCGCTCCTGATAGCGAGCGCGCAGGCAGCGCACGTCCGCCCCGCAACTATTACGGGCCGTCAGCCAGGAACGCTGATCGTCGCGCAGCCGATCAGCGCGGCGCGGTGGCAACTGGTTGAGCAGATCACGATATTGCACCGCCAAGTCTTCATCCATGCGGCTGAGGCTGGGGTTGTCGCAGACGGCGATTTCGGTGGTGGTAGCGGCGCGGGTGCAGTCATAGCTGGCGGTTTGAGCGGTCAGGGGCAGCAGTGCGGCGCAAAGCAGGGTCAGGGACCAGCGGCTGGGCATGGCGATTTCTCCGGTGAGCAAGAAGATGTGTGGTGTGGGTATAGCATTGCCTCCTCTAAACTTTTCTGTGATCCGACCTTCAAGTCGGGGATATACGGTGCTTGAATCCGCTATATCAATCGGTTGGAACAGCCCGACGGTCTGGCTGACCTCGCGATCCACCGTTATCACAGGAAAATTTACCCGCAGAAGCTATTGAGGCATAAAAAGTGGCTAATATCATATAACTTGATGTTTTTAAATACTACTATTTTCCAGAGATTCCTAACGACCTGGATTTGCGTAAATCACCGAAGCGGATAAATCGCGCCAGCATTTCACTGTTCCCAGTGAGCGCCCGGCGAATTTCGCTACCTTTTACTCGTCGCTGTTCCTGAATTTGCCGCCGCTGTCGCCAGACTCGCGGCAATTCGCGCAGTGCGTCAAACTTGGCGTGCAGGGCGATCCTGCCCTGCCCGCGCCCTGCCAACCAAAGGATGCTGCACAGATTCAGCGCAAGGTGCGCTGGCAAATACAGCCAGAACCAAGGTGCGGGCATGTTCTTGACATAAGTCCAGACCAAGTTGCGGTGGCCATGATAGACGGTGAACGGGCTATAAGTACCGGTGGACCCGGAACCAACATGGTGGACTGTCGCCGTCGGTGCGTACCTACAGTGATACCCAAGCAAGCGCAAGCGGAAGCCCAGATCGACGTCTTCCATGTAACAAAAAAAGTGTTCATCGAAACCACCCGCCTCCAAAAATGCAGAGCGTTGATACAGCACGGCTGCCGCGCAGGGCGCAAAAATTTCTTCAGCCTGCAACTGTCGCCCAACCGCTGGATCACCATGCCCACGCCGCCAGGCCAATCCACTGGCGTGGTAGCAATCACCAACGCCATCCAGTAGCTCCGGATCGGCGGCGTCCAGCAGTCGGCTGCCGAAAGCTGCATAGTGTGGATCATGTTGAGCCGCCTGCTGCAAGGCGGCTAACCAATCCGGGGAGGGAAACGCATCAGGATTGATCAATGCCAGCCACTCAGTCGGTTTGCTATACGCCACAGCCAGATTATTGGCGGCGGCAAAGCCGCGATTTTCCGTACACCGGATGACCTGTAGCCAAGGGTAAAGATCTTCCATCCGATCAGCACTACCGTCATGGCTGGCGTTGTCCACCAGCAGCACTTGACGTGGACGGACAGTTTGAATCCACAACGCCTTCAAACATCGGTCGAGATCGTCGCCGCTGTTATAGTTGACGATGATAACGGTGACATCGAAGGTAGCAACCATGAGAGGAAAAAAGAATGATTTAACACGTCAGGTTAGAGTGGTTTTAAAAACCGATTTTGTGATTTTATCCATAAAATTATATAGCCTTTTCAATTTAGATCCGGATAGACTTAAATAATAACCTGTTGTTTTTAAGTCATAAGATTAAAAATGACCGGCGGCGCTGTTGGAAATAGCATTGGGGAGACCATAAAACTGTATCCCTATAAGATTTTATAATTTTATGGCATGTGTGAATCCAGAAATTTGCCAGGAAACTTAAAAAGTCAGTAATTTTTTGTAGGCTTTTTCATAATCACTTACAATATGTTTTATATCGAAGCGACCAGCAACTTTCTGAGTCAATGCTTTGGCTTTATTATAAATTTCCTGATTTTCAGCAAAATCGGCAACAAGTTGCGCTACCGTCTTAATCGGAATCTCCCAATGATCGAGATCAAAAACAGCGCCTGCCATTCCGTCTTCAGTATTTAGCATACTGCGAATTTCGCCAAGATTACTGGCAATAAATGGCTTACCCGCAAACAAGCATTCGATAATAGATAATGGAAAGCTTTCCCCATGAAAGCGTGAGGGGAGAAATCCCATGTCTGATATCGCATAGTAATCCACTGGATTGGTTTTGAAACCCAACAAATGGATGTAGTTTGGCAACTGTTGTGAGCGCAGGGATTGGTAAACAACACCATCGCCAAGGAGCAATAAATGTATATCTTTTCCACAAAGATTTCTGGCTTCAGTAATAATCGAAATCGCCTCTTCCCATCCTTTTTCAGGCATGGCTCTGCTCGCTTGGCAGAGGACAAATGCATTACCGGGAATTTCCAGTTTTTTTCGGTCAAGTGGGTAAATATGTGGCGGTTCCATACCGTTACCAATTTTTATAAATCTCTTTTCATCGTAGTATTGCTTGCTTTTAAATAACTCAAGGTTTTTTTCGGCAATATAAACCCACAAATCGACACCACGAAGAATAGTGGGCAAATTATTATTAATATGTACTGCCTCCAGTGTTTCATACATACCATGCATTGTTGCAATATGCTTGACGTTTTTTCTGGAATTTTTCATGTGGGTTGCAAAAAAATGTTCAGTACTGGCATGATGAGTATGGATAATTTCTATACCAAAAATCTCAAGCATTTTATCCAGATTTCCTATTCGGGATGTGCATTCATAGATGGGAATATCACTGGACAGCATTTTTTTCACGCTGGTGTTTACCGATTCCCGGTTAAAGTTGAAAAAAGTCATACCATAGCCTTTTTTTTTCAGTTCATTAGCAAGGCGAATAGGAAATATTTCCCCACCACCAGTAGAAAATGAATAGGCAACCATAAGTATATTGGGCAACCGTTCACTTTTTGCTTTTAACACCTCTTGCATATTATACAACGAATCAAGATAACTTTTATCTAAATCCTTTATATTCTGTTCCCAAAACCGTTCTATATACGCTCGGTTTGCATAGAGTGTATCATCTGGAACTGGGTACAGTTGAGCGATGGTTTTAGCGACAAATTCGTGTTCTTTGTAGTAGGTGCTTTTTTTATAAGTACCCGTTGAAGAGTTGGCGGTATGGAATCGATAGTAGTTTAATGTTCTATTGGTAAAAGCAATTTTTGCTCCACGCAGCAGATACAGGTAAAAAACCCAATCGCCACATATTTTCATATTTAGCCAGTTTTTGTCACTAAATAACGGGCAATTTTGTGGTTTTCTGAATAATACGCTGCTAACATTGGGGATAGTATTTTTCTTGCCAATGAAGTTAATGACTTCATTATGAGCTGATTCAACATAATCAGTTAACCATTTTTCTGGATTAAGTTCAGACAGGTAATCATCAAACGCAAACGCGATGGGTTGATCGTCTTCTCCGATAAATACGGACTTGGCGTATGCTAAATGAATGGTTTCATCCATGAAAAAAGGGACGAGCGTTTCAAGAAAATTTTTGTCGCAAAAATCATCAGTTTCCGCAATCCATATCAAATCACCTTCAGCAATATTAATCCCATTCTTCCATTGAAGAAATATATTTCCAGTGTTTTTGCTATTAAAGACAGCTTTGGTAATTGCTGGATAATCTGCCATATATTCATTGAGTATCTCCTTACTTGAATCAAAAGAACAGTCATCCAGCAGAATGACATTAAAATTACGGTAGGTCTGTTGATAAATGCTGTCGAGACGTTTTCTTAGAAACTGATCATGATTGTAGCTCGGTACAATGATCGTTACCTTGGGAGCGAAAGAAGTTTCAGAATTTTCAAAACATTCGCTGGGATTAAAATGAGGCAGATCATTCACTAAACCAATTTTTGTATCACGGAATTTTGAAAATGGCGGTGCTACAGTGGCTTCATAAAGCATATCATTAAATATCTTATAGAAGATTATTCTAGCAATCGGCCTAAAAAACCACCGAACTAAATATAGAGGAGGTTCGATAAAAAAGCACGATATATTTGGAAACTGCTGTTGAATACGGTGTCTGAACTTGTTAAGTTTATTCCGATATTTTGCTACTATTTTGAATAACCGTTTCTTATCACCATCAAGGATAGAATAGAATGAATGGCGAAATTTTGCAGTTTTTATACTAATAATCCGCAGCGGTTTTGTAATTTTCCAGGAAGTTGATGCATACAATTCATCTACTGTGTATTTTAAATATGAAAGCTCACCATTGAGTCGATGAATTTCAGAATCATACTTATCAGTAAGTTCGGTACGGTGTCTGGAAGTTTCAGTTTCCAGCGATAATCTTTGTTGGTCCAGTTCTTCCCGAAGAGCTGATTGTTCAGCTAACAACCGGTTTCTCCAGTTAATGATGCTTTCAACGGTAGGCGTTTTAACAGCAATTGATCCAGTCAGTTCATCAAGCACTGCGATTAACTGATTGCGTCCAAGCAAATGAATTGGACGTTCGGGCAGCTTGACATAGAGCTGCCAGGGAGCCAAAACCGGGTCAAGAATTTCCAGTAGACATGAACGTGATAGAACCGACCTGCTTCGGGTAATGGTGGGCCAGTAAATTTCAAGGTAATGGGCTGAAGTTTGCATTACCTGGACACTGTTATCTGGTGAGAGAGACTGCTTAATGCCGGCTACCTGGAACAGTAAATCATTGACCAGAGCCGGTGCGCTATCCCAGTGAATCAGGTGGGCCTGGGAGTAACTGGCTAGTCGTTCTGGAAACGCGCCCAGACTGGGCGCCACGATCGGCAGACCGGTTTGCAGGGCGGCGCTTAAGGTATAAGAATAGGTTTCGGGCCACAGCGCTGGAAAGTAGATCACATCAGCGCGGGCTGTAGCGATCAGGCTCGACAGGGTACTGTCTTCGTAGTCGCCGCTGAAGACCAGCGGCAATCCCGTCAAAACCCGGGAAGTGGTACTGGATGGCCGATCATAATCGGCGGCCCCCAAAACCTGAAATAACAACGGCAATCTGCGCCGCTTGGCATCACGGGCGCAAGCTTCCAATTGCCATCCGCCCTTAGCAGGCGATAACCGCCCCAACACTAATACATTAACCTGCCGAAATTCAGGATGGGGCAGGTGCCAAAAATTAACTGCCGGAAAATAGCGGCGGTAACGTCCAAGCGTGTCCTGCGATGGAGCAAATACCCGGTCGGCTCCCTGTAACAGCGTACTGAAAAACTCCCGCCAACTGACAATATTCAGACGCCAAGGCGCGGGTCTTGCTGCCAAACAGGTATTGCAACCGGGTTCATCAGGCTCACCGCAATAACGGCCATCGGCCAGGGTTAGATTAAATTGCGGACAGATTGCGAAATAGTCGTGCAGAGTGTAATCATAAGACGCAGCTAGTCGCTTCGGCAGGGTAGCGATTAATGGTGGAAACCCGATGAGATGATGAAAATGAATTCGTCCGCAGTCTACTTTTTGCAGAAAATCAATCAGAACGTCGAATTCGCCGGGCAGATTAAAATAGAGCCGGAATTCCTCGCCATAACGCGCCCATTCCACAACAACGCGCCCGAATTCGCTAGGCCGCAAGATCAAGACCTCGCATTGCGATTCCAACAAACGCGCCAGATCCTGAACATGCTTTTCAGTGCCGCCTAGCAGGTTATGGGTAACCAGCAGTAAACGCGGTCGCGGCGAGCGCAGCAGACGCGCCAGATCTACCCGTCGCCGTGCCAGTCGGGCCGGATCGGTAGTGATATGAGCAGCGATTAGTTCACCATAGCCGGCGTAGCGGTTTTCCAGCACCGCCAAGGCTTGCTGGCTTAACTGAACTCGTTCGCCACCAAAAGAAACAGCACCCTGATGATATACAAAAGTATTGGCGCACAGCAGGTGCGTAAAGCCAATGTCGGCGGCGCGTCGGCAGAAATCGTTTTCCTCGCCATAACCGCGTCCGAAACCGGGTTCGTCGAAATAGCCGGTTTGTTCCAGACAAGAGCGGGCGATATACATGCAAAAACCGACTGCGGTCGGTATGGCGATGGCTTGTCCCGCATTGACTTCAGCAAACAGTCCGTCAAGTTCCGCCAGACTCAGCTCCTCCGGCAAATCGTTTTCCTCACAAAAACGCGGATAACTACAAATCGTAGCGTTATTGGAAAATGGCGTGACAGTACCGATGCGCTCGTCGGTACGGGCACAGCGAATCAGGCGATCCAGCCAATCGCCATTGACTTCAGTATCGCTGTTAAGCAACACCACATTCCGTTGTGGATGCAATGCTAGTCCACGGTTAGCCGTCACTACAAAACCGGCATTGTCGGTGTGGCGCAGCAGAGTAATCCGTTGAGTTGCAGCCAGCTCATCCAGCCAAGCAGCTAGTTCCGGTTCCGGGCTGGCATCATTGATGACAATGAGTTCATACGCGCACTGTTGCGGTTGGCTGAGTACGCTCTCCAGACAACGGCGAGTTTCGGCCAATCCCCGGTAAACCGGGACAATGACATCGATTAGATCCTTGGTTTCCAAGCTCATACGCTACCTTTGATCTTTTTCCTGGCTTTCCGGCAATGGTGGGGCATCCTCCGGCAACAGTCGGGTTCCATATTTAGCGAACTGGCGATGCTCATACAGTTTGGCATATTTTAAAAAGACATAGAATGCTGCAATCACCGAGTTGATAAATCCTGCCCAGCCATTGAGAAAGTTGCGTTTGAACAGATAGCTGCGAATAAAGAACAGCGGCGGGTAACACACCATGATCAACGGAACTCCCCAACGCTGTTTCTTAATCTTGTCGGCAACCAAACCAGTCGAATAGGCGTTGATTTTATCAACCTTGGTGTGAATGTTGGTCTCGCCATAATGGTATAACGGCGCCTTGAGCCGGGCAATACGGCCTTGTACCTTAGGGGCGGCATGAATAGGCATATCGCCAATGCAGCCTTTGCGTTTGTCAAACAGGCGCAGGTAATAATTCATCCGGGTCGCCGGATGGTACATCCGCCAGAACATCTGCTCCTGACGCGGAATCTCGTAACCGTTCGCCCCCGGCTCACGCTCCAACAACTGGCGAATTTCAGTCTGAAGCGCCGGCGACAGCGCTTCGTCGGCGTCGAGCAGCAAAACCCAGTCATGCGTTGCCACCGCCAGCGCCATGCGTTTCTGTGGACCGTAGCCCATGAACTCGTGCTGGCTCACCCGCGCCCGATACTGCCGGGCAATCGCCAGCGTATCGTCGGTGCTGAAGGAATCCAGCACCACGATTTCATCCGCCCACCGAACACTGTCCAGACACGCCGTCAGGGTGCGGCCATTGTTACAAGTGGTGATGAATACCGAAAGCGGGGTGCGGTCGGTCATGAATCAGTCGGTCCTGAACAAAGGTTTTCATTTAGAGTATGCACCAGATAATCGGTCAATACCGCAACCAGCGATAACGCATCCTGGCCGGTTCAATGAGAACTCATGATTGCATCGCTTCACATCATCGGCGGCAAACGGTTGGGTGGAGCCGAGCTGTTTTACGCCCGGCTGGTGAATGCTTTATATCAACGCGGTCTTGCGACGCAGGCGATGACCGTCCCGGACAGCCGGACCGCCGCCGAGCTTGGCCCGGCGGTTCCCCAGATCCACGTCCCGATGCGCGGCGTATGGGATGTGTGGTCGCGCTGGCAAATCGGCAAAGCCATCCGGCAGGGCCGCCCGGACATTGTGCAAACCTATATGGGCCGGGCCACCCGGTTGACCCGGTTGACCTTGGGTCAGCGACCGGTGCATATCGCCCGACTCGGCGGCTATTACGCGCCGCACGGCTACCGCCACGCCCATGCCTGGGTGGTGAACAGCCCTGGCATCCATGATCATCTGATCCAGCACGGATTTCCGCCGAAGCGGGTGTTTTACATTAGCAATTTTGTCGCGCCCTGCATTCCCACCGCGCCCGAAGCATTGCGATCCTTGCGCCAGGAACTGGCGATCCCCGCTGAGGCGCTGATCGTGGTCGCGGTAGGCCGGCTGCATCCCGTCAAAGGTTTCGATGACCTGCTGGAAGCGTTTGCCGCCGTTCCGATCTGGATTCACGACCGGCCGGTTTATCTGATTATCGTCGGCGACGGGCCGTTGGCGATCCCGCTGCGGCGTCATGCCGAACGGCTCGGCATGAGCGACCGGCTGCGCTGGCCCGGCTGGCGCGATGATCCTGGCCGCTTTCAGGAACTGGCTGATCTGTGCGTCTGTTCTTCGCGGCAGGAGGGCGTGGGCAATGTCATTCTGGAAGCGTGGGCACGCTGCCGGCCTGTGCTGTCGACCCGCGCCCAAGGCTTGCAGGAGGTGATTGCCGATCGCGAGAATGGCTGGTTGACGCCGGTCGGCGAGCCTGCCGCACTGGCTCAGGCGATGGAATGGCTGTTGCGGGATCAGTCGTTGCGTCATGAACTGGCCGCTAATGGTCGCAAAACCTTGCTGGCCCGCCACAGTGAAGAAACCATCGTCAATGCCTATCTCGACGTGTATCAACGGTTACTGACCGGGTCATCCCGCTCAGTCCAGCCAGGCAAATAAAGAGATAGCAAGCCAGTTGTCGGGAGGTGTAGGAAAAGCTCAGCAGTCCAGCGGTCAGCAGCGCCAGCGCCGCCGCCAGCAGGATTCCGGCCCGTTGCCGATCGTTGACCGCCAGCCGCCGCCAGCTTCGCGCCAACCGGATCAATACGGTTCCGATCAGCGCTACCAGCAGGCCAACTCCTAAAATCCCCGTCTCGTACCAGGCATCCAGCAGGAAGTTGTGCAGATGCTTGACCTGCACCGGTTGCCCGCCGATTTCAAAACTCAGCACATCCGTAGCATAGGCCTCATTGCCGATGCCGACGCCCAACCACGGTCGTGCCGGCGGGTGTTCGATCGCCTGCCGCCACAGGACACTGCGACCGGTGCTGAAGGCATCCAGCGGGTGATCGGGGTCGAGTTCCGCTTTTTGGAACGGTTCGATATGGACCGCGATACCGGCGACCAGCGCCAGCGCCGCCAGCACGGCAATCCAGCGCCACCGCCAGCCCAATACGGTTCCGCAAAACAGAGCCAATCCCACGATCAGACCGAGCAGCGCCGCTCGTCCTTCTGAAAGCACGACATACGCCATGATCGCCACCGTTAGAACAACCATTGCCGCATGACGCCAGCGGGAGTCATCCCGCCGCCACAGCCAATACAACAGAAAGGGCAGCAGGAATGGCAGGTTGTCCTCCTGCAATTGCGAACTGGGATTAAACGGCTGGCCGGCCATTTCCATCCAGTAATAAGGCAGCAGCAGATACAGTCCAGCCAGAGTGAGTGCGCCAAACAGGGCCAGAGCGTTTAGTAGCCGGTCAGGATTGGCCGAGGATTCCTGCACGGCAATCTGCATCAGCAACAGGGTTGAGGTTTGCGCGATAAATTGCGCCCACACCCGCAGCCCGCTTTCCGGATTCACCGCACCCGGAATGCCGATCAGCATCACGCCAAGCAGGGCCAGATACAGCGCGGTGGTCACGCGATCCAGCCGGTCGCGGCGCTGCCACCAACAGGGCAGTCCCCACAAGGCATACAGGCTAATCAGCACGGTATAGAGCGCACGACCGCCAAGCTGAGTCAGTGGCAGCATGGTTGGCAACAGCCAGCCCCATTGCCAGAAAGCGGTTTGCAGGCGGTCAGTAACGGTCTTGATGGGCATCGAGTTGACCAAGCTGGAGATAGCGATCAAGCACATGCGGAACGGTGATTGCCGCCATCCCGGATTCACCTTCCGGCGGTGTAATCGGATGAATGAAGCGCGAATGCCATAACGGTTGCGAGCCGCCAAACAGGCCAATGGCGGGCGTTTGCAGTGCAGCAGCCATATTCAATGCGCCGGTGTCATTGCCGACATAAACACGGCAACGGGCTAACAAAGCCGCCGTTTGTTCCAGCGGCAAGGCCACCGCATCGACGGCCCGACCGCCGCCAGTGTGAATCTGCGCCAGCAGTTCATCAGCCAGGGCACGTTCCGCAGGCCCGCCGACGATGAAGATCGATCCGATCTGTCGCGGGTTCAGTGCCAGCGCCAGTTCGGCGAACCGGGCCGCGCCCCATTGTTTGCCCGATTCACTGCTGCCGATGCCCAGCGCAATCCACGGTAACGGCCACGCGGCGAACCGCTCCACCACGGTTTGATCGGCGGCCGCGGAAATCATTAAGCGGGGTTCCGATTGAGCGCGGGGGACGGCAAGCAAATCCAGCAGCGCATCAGCCCGCTGGATTGGATGGGCATGATGCACAGCGGGCGGCAAGTGTACTGGCCCATTGAGCAACACCGTCTGCCAACCGATTCCGTAGCCGATTCGTTCCGGGATGCCCGCCCGCCAGGCAGCGAATGCGTAACGAGCGCTGCCATGTAGAATCCAGACTCGTTGATAGTCGCCCTGCCGCAGCAACGCCGCCAATCGGAACAAACCGCGCCAACCGGCATGGCCCGATTCCCGCTCCAGCCACAACACCCGTTCCACCACAGGATCGGCGCACAACAACCGGTCAGCTTGGGAACGGGGCTTGGTGAGCAGATCCACCTGACCGGAAATCGTGGTCTTGGCGATGGCGTGGAGATGCGGCAAGTGCCAGACCAGATCGCCAATACCGGGCAACGGCTGGATGATCAGGGTTTGCCGGGATAGAGCGAGGTTCACGACGCATTCCTCGGCATCTGGAGCAGGGTTTCATACAGCGCCAAGGTTTCATCCAGCATTCGTTGCAGCGGAAATGCCGGTTCCGGTGGCACTGGCGGCGCAGCAATCAGCAGTTCCGCGACCTTGGTGGTCAACGCGACCTCATCACCCAGCGGCGTCAGGCCCACGGGATAGAGCCGGGCCAAAATTTCGCCGACTCCACCGTGATCATAGCCAACGACTGGCGTCCCCAGACTCAGCGCCTCCAGCACCGTTCGGCCAAAGGATTCCGGTTGCGCCGATAGCGACAGCGCCAAGGTCGATGCCGCGTAAATCTCCCGCATATCGCTGCGGTGGCCGGTGAACAACACCACATCGCTCAAACCCCGCATCCGCACGGTGTCCCGCAACCCCGCTGCGTACCGTTGCCGACCGGGTTCTTCACCACCGACGATCAAGCCGCAAACCGGCAAGCCCGATTCCCGCAATCGGGCAATGAGTGCAATGAAATCCGCATGGCCTTTAAGTCGGCTCAACCGGCCCGGCAAGGTCAGCACCAGCGCATTGTGTAGTTGCGGGTATTGGCGATGCCAGGCATTCCGCCAGGCAGTGGATGGTTGATAACCGTGGGGAAATTCCGTCGGATTGACGCCGCGCGGGATGAGTTGAATCCGCTCCGCCGGCAACTCGGGGTAATGGCGGTGCAGGTCATCACGCACGGTTTGGGAGACGGCGATCACCCGCTCGCCACGGGTCATGATCGCGCTGTAGCGGGAGACCGAATACCGGCCATGAACCGTGGTCACGAACCGTGAACGGGTCGCCGGATTCATCCCGCGCCACGCCAGCCAGCCGATCCAGGCCGGCAACCGCGAGCGGACATGCAGAATATCAACGCGCTGTGCGGTCAACCAGCGCCGCAATGGCCAGACCCAGCGCAAGGTCAGCGGTGATTTCACCCCCAGCGGCCAGGCCAGATGCTCACTGCCAGCGTTGACCAATTCCGGGACCAGTCGCCCGCCGGCGGAAATCACGATGGAACGATGGCCGCGTTTGACCAGTTCCCGCGCCACTTCCAGCGTGCCACGCTCAACGCCGCCGCCATTCAGCGCCGGCAGTAATTGCGCCACGCTCAGACGAGCCATTGCTCGACGATCCAGCGGGCGCAGCGTTCGGCTTCGTTAAAGGTTTGCAGTGGGCGGTGCAGGGTTTGGCTTTGCCGCCCGTCGGCGAACAGCGTTACCCAACCTTGATCGGCCAGTTGCGCCAGTCCCCGACTCACCCGGCTGGAACGCAATGACGGAACGTCGAGAATGCCGACGGCAGTGCCAGCAGTCAGCGCCTCATAAACCATGGATACGCTGTCTGCCGTGACCCACGCTTGCCCGGCCAGCGCCAGTTGCGCTGGCAACCAGTCCGGGCCGGTTGCCGCCACCGGAACCACAGTCAAGCGGGCATCAACCGGCGTGTCCAGAAAATCGGGCGGAGTGCGGCGGGAAGTCGTCAATGTCCAATGAATCGCAGGATCAGCGGCGACAATCGCGGCGATTTGTCGATGCAGTCCGGCGTGATCCCAACCGAAATGCGCTGATGGTCCGCCGATCAGCAACAAACCCCGGTCAGGTTTCAGCGTAGCGGACGGTTGGAGGTGATTGAGCGCGCCGCGAGTGGTCAGGATATTCGGGCGGGCCGGCGGCAAATCGTGATCGGGAATCAGGCAGAGATCAAACAGGCGAAATGGCAAGGTCGGGCGCATCAGCACGATGGTTCTGCCGCCTCGGCAACGACGGGCCGCAAGCAGCGCCAAATGAGTGCCATGTCCAGCGCCGAGTAATAAATCCGGGGTCGGCAATGCCCGCCATTCCGGCGCATCACCGCGAATCAGACTCAGCAGGGTTTGAGCAGCAGGCGGCGGGTTCAGCGTGAAGGATTCAACCGGTACCCAGCGGGCCAGCGCCTCCAGCAATCCCTGGCTCTGATGCTCGTGCCCGGCCTTACCGTCGCAAAACCGCCAGACTTGCCATTGCCGCATCTTCAAGCGCTCGTTCCTTGTAGAGACCCGGTTACGACGCAGCCAGAAAGTCGAGCGGGTCCATGCGCTGGGCCGGTTCGACCCCGTCGCCTTCGATAAACAGCCGGTGCCAAATTGCAAACTGAAGCAGGCGAAGCAGTTTCGAGCGGGTTTTACTGGACGGTTGCCGGCCCTGCTCGGCGATCAGGTGCTGAACGCCGGCGGCGACAAACCATTCCTGAATCCCGGCATTGCCCAGCAGCGCCCGCTCCAGCCGGGGCAGGCGGGTTCCGCTAGGCCATTGATCGACCGGGACCGAAAGCCCCCGTTTACGCAATTGCACATGGTCGGCGGGCAACCAGCGCTCGGCCCATTGCCGCAAAAACACTTTACCCTGCCGGCCTTGAATCTTCAGCCGATCAGGCAACCCCAGGCCAAATTCGATCACCCGGTGGTCAAGCAGCGGGACCCGCGCCTCCAGCCCCCAGGCCATCGTCATCCGGTCAGTTTTGACCAGGTAACGGTCGGGCAGCACCGTGTCGATATCGACGGTTTGCATCCGCTGCAAATCGCTCCAGGTTGCGGGGGCCGCCTGCCATGACGCGATGAACGGTTGCCGCCAAACCGCATTGGCCTGCAATAAACGCTGGTTAAACAGCGTGTTCGCTTCGTCCGGCTTAAACCCCGGCTTGGTGCGAAACCCGCCCGAACCGGGCCAGCGTAAATTTTTCAACCAGCGTTGCAGATAAATTTTGCGGTAGCGGCTATACCCGGCAAAGGCTTCATCACCGCCATCGCCGGCAAATACCAGCTTGACATCGACCGCCGCGCGTTCGGCCAGATACGACAATGCCAGTCCGGCGTAGTCATCGATCAGTTCATCCGCGGCCCAAACCATCTGCGGCAAGCGTTCAAAGATCGCCTGCTCATCCAGTTCGAGCATCACATGCTCGACCCCGAAATGCCGTGCGATGCGCTGGGCATCGCTCAGTTCATTGAAAACGTCGCTGCCGGGAAAGCCGATGGAATAGCTTCGCAGCGGTTCAGCGCCGGCGATTTTAGTCAGCGCCAGCAATATCGAAGAGTCGATCCCGCCGGAGAGAAATAACCCAAAAGGCAGGTCAGAGCGCAGATGTTTCCGCATGACATCGGTCATCAGCGCCGTAAACTGTTCGGCGGCTTCTTCAAAGCGGATCGCTACCGGTTGAATGGTTTGCGGCGACCAATACCGCCAGCGCCGACTGCGACCATCGGATTCAATCAACATGGCTTCGCCCGGCAACAGGCGTTCGATTCCATTGCAAAGCGTGGCGTCAGTCGCCGCAAACCCGCTTTGTAGATACTGCGCCAGTCCGACCGGGTTGACCGATGGGCGTTTCCGCTGTAGCGCAAACAACGCCTTCAATTCAGAGCCAAAATAAAGGCCGTCGGCAGTCTGCGAAATAAAGAGCGGTTTAATTCCCAGCCGGTCGCGAACCAGCAGAAGTTGATTCCGGCGCTGGTCATAAAGTGCAAAGGCAAACATGCCTTCCAGGCGATCCAGAAAATCAAGGCCGTATTCCTGATAGGCACACAACAGCGGCTCGAAATCACTCTGGGTAGCAAACGGATAACCCTTTCCAACCAACTGCTCGCGCAGCTCAATATAGTTATAGATTTCGCCATTGCCGATCAGGCAAAGACTTTGATCGCGGCTATAGAGCGGTTGTTGACCGTGATCGAGATCGATAATGGCCAGGCGAGTGAAGGCCAGACCGATCTGTGCCGATAAATGCAGGCCGTTATCATCAGGGCCACGGTGGCGCAACACCGCGAACGTATCCAGCAAAATGCTCCGTTCTGGAGTGCGTTCTTTTAAAAAAACGCCAGCAATGCCACACATCTCGATCCTTCAACACCGGTTTTGGCAAAGGCCCGCTTAATTCACCAGCACGAAATCCGCGCTGCAATATGGACACTTGGCGCGGCCAGTCGCTTCAATCGGCAGATAAATCCTGGGATGGGAGTTCCACAACATCATGTCCGGCAGCGGACAGGACACCGGTAAATCGGCGCGGCTAACTTCGTAGACCTTCTGGGCATTGGGCATGGCTTTGGGGAAAACAGCGGCAGCGGTGGCCATAAGGTGATTCTCCTGATTTTATGGTTATAGCGAAAAACGGAGTTCAGACCAGCGTCAGCCAGTCGGGATAGACTTTGCGGCGACCATGTACCTGGTCGAAGTACATGGCTTGCAATCGCTGCGTGATCGGCCCGCGCTGACCGGCACCAATCATCCGGCCATCCACTTCGCGGATCGGGGTCACTTCGGCAGCGGTGCCGGTGAAAAACGCTTCATCGGCAATATAAACCTCGTCGCGGGTGATGCGCTTTTCCTTGACCGGAATGCCGAGATCAGTGGCGAACCGAATAATGGTGTCGCGGGTAATACCTTCCAGTGCTGAGGTCAAATCCGGGGTGTAAATCACATCATCGCGGATAATGAAGATGTTTTCGCCGCTGCCCTCGGCTACATAGCCTTCGGTATCCAGCAACATGGCCTCGTCGTAACCATCGCGCAGTGCATCGGACAGCGCCAGCATCGAATTCATGTAATTGCCGTTCGCCTTGGCTTTGCACATGGTGACGTTGACGTGATGACGGCTGAATGACGAGGTACGAATGCGGATGCCGCGCTCCAGATTCTCCGCGCCGAGATATGCGCCCCATTCCCAGGCGGCGACAATGACATGAACCTTGAGATTATCAGCCCGCAGTCCCATTCCTTCAGAACCGTAAAAGCACATCGGGCGAATATAAGCGCTGGCGAGATTATTGGTACTGACCGCCAGCCGGTTAGCTTCGTTGATTTCGGCTTTGCTGTACGGCATCGGCATTCCGACGATATGGGCGGACCGGAATAACCGGTCGGTATGGGCCTGGAGCCGGAAGATCGCCGCGCCCCGGTCAGTGGCGTAAGCCCGCACGCCTTCAAAAACGCCCATGCCATAATGCAGGGTGTGCGTTAAAACATGGGTATTAGCTTCACGCCAAGGCGTCAATTCCCCGTCATACCAAATTAAACCGTCACGGTCCGACATCGACATCGTTGTTATCTCCAAACTTGAACTTTCTGTGCCACAAAAGACACGGAAGACACGGAAAAATAAAAGGCATTCCGGGTGTTATTTAACCTGCTGCCATGACCCGCTGCCAGAGTCGAATCACGCTATCGCGTTCATCCCGCGCTTCAGTCACGGGAATCTGCGCCGGCTGTTCCTGCAATTTCAATTGGTGAATCCGCCGCCGCAAACTGCGATAGGCGTTACGGAGTCGGGCAGCATCGGCGACCGACAGAATCCTGAAGCGTTCCAGCCCGTCCAGTTGCCGGATATTGTCGGTAAAAATCAGCAAGTCCGGGTAATTACACGCATTCGCCAGGACTTCATATTGCACCACAAATTCAATATCGGCGATACCGCCCCGGCCCTGCTTGAGATCGAAGACTTCGGCGCTGCTGCTGTCCAGTTCGGCCCGCATTCGCTCGCGCATTTCCTGAACCTCCTGACGTAAGGTCGCCGGATCGCGCTCCCGCTGCAACACTTCGCGGCGGATGACCTGGAACCGCTCGGCCAGCGCCGCCGGTCCCGCCACCATCCGGGCGCGCGTCAAGGCTTGATGTTCCCAGGTCCAGGCCTGACGGCGCTGATACTCGGCGAAGGCCTCAAAGGAACTGACCAGCAAGCCGGATCGCCCACTGGGCCGCAACCGGGTATCGACTTCGTACAGGTCGCCGGCCCCGGTGCGGGTGGTTAGCCAGTAAATGATCCGCTGCACCAGCTTGGCGAAAAAGGTGGGGTTATCAATCGGGCGCGGCCCAACGGTCTGCTGCCGGACGCCGGCGCTGTCGTGCAGAAAAACCAAATCCAGGTCGGAACCGTAGTTGAGTTCGATCCCGCCCAGCTTGCCGTAAGCGACGATGGCAAATTGCGCGGCCCGTTCCACGCCGTCGACGACGCAGCGCGGTTGACCAAACTTCGGCAACAGATCGGTCCAGGCCAACGCCAGCACTTTCCGCAGCAGAGTCTCGGCGATCTCGGTGAGATGATCACTGACGATCATCAACGGCATCGCGCCGCTGACCTCGGCGGCGGCCACCCGCAACACTTGCGTTTGCTTGAAATAGCGCAGGGCGTTGAGGATTTCTTCGGCATCGTCGGCGGGCGTTCGCGCCAGTTGCACGTCCAGCTCGGCTGCCAGTTGCCGACGATCCAGCGGGGCATACAGCACCGCCGGATTGAGCAGATCGTCGAGCAACAGCGGGTAGCGGGTCAGGTGATGACTGATCCAGCCGCTGGCGTGACACAGCTTGACCAGTTGCGCCAACGCCTGCGGCTGATCGGTCAGCAGCGCCAGATACACCGAACGGCGGGCGACGGCTTCCAGCAGGTTGAGAATCCGCTCCAGGGTCACGGTGGGTTGTGGCGTGGCGCGAACCGCCTCCAGCACCCGTGGAATCAGCAGATCCAGCCGTTCCCGCCCGCGTGGACTCATGGTTCGGTAGCTGAAGCCGGTTTTCAGTGCCCGCAGCCGATTCCAGACCCGCGCCGGTTCCTCGAAACCGTGTTCGGCCAATAACGCCAGCGCCGATTCTTCGCCGGGATCGCCACGCCACGTTTCGCCTAAATCGGCATGAACCGGCTCCGATGGCGCGGTATCGCCAAACACCTGGGCGAACTGGTGACTGACCGCATCAGTATGCCGGGCCAGTTGATGCGCAAAGGCGTCCCAGTCGGAATAGCCCATCGTGAACGCCAGCCGCAGTTTCGCCAGGTCGTCTTCGGGCAAATGATGAGTTTGCTGGTCGGCCCAGGCTTGCAGACGATTTTCGACCCGGCGCAGGAAATCGTAAGCCTGCTGGAGATCCCGGACGGCTTCCATCGGCAACCGTCCAGTCGCACCGAGGAGTTCCAGCACCTGCAGGATGCCGCGTTCGCGCAGCGCCGGTTCCCGCCCGCCATAGATCAGTTGAAACGCCTGACCGATAAACTCGATCTCGCGGATGCCGCCCGGCCCCAACTTGATATTGCGCCGCCGACTTTTCCGCTCCATATCCTGCGTGATCAGGATTTTCATCCCGCGCAAGGCTTCAAAGGCGTGGTAATCCAGATAGCGGCGATACACAAAGGGCCGCAATATCGTGAGCAGTCGCTCGCCCGCTTCCCGGTCACCGGCGATGCAGCGGGCTTTGATCATGGCGTAGCGTTCCCAGTCGCGGCCATGGTTCTGGTAATAATCCTCGAAGGCAGCGAATGACATCGCCAGCGGCCCGGAATCACCAAAGGGCCGCAGCCGCAGATCGACCCGGAACACAAAACCGTCAGCAGTCGGTTCAGCGAGCGTCTTGGCCAACCGTTGCCCGAGTCGGCGGAAAAACTCCTCATTGCTGATGGCGCGGGAACCATCGGTCTGGCCCTGCCGGGGATAGGCGAAAATCAGGTCAATGTCGGACGAAAAGTTGAGTTCGCGCCCGCCCAGCTTGCCCATGCCCAGCACGATCAGCCGTTGTGGCTGACCGTCGGTGTCCCGCGGAATGCCATAGCGCCGGCATTGATCTTCGTGGAGCCGATTCAGCGCCGCGCCGACTGCGACTTCGGCCAGATCAGTCAGGTCGCCGAGAGTTTCAGTCAGATCGGCCAGCCCGGACAGATCGCGCCAGGCAATCCGCACCATCTCCCGCCGCCGAAACCGGCGTAACCCGGCGGCGAGTTGGGCTTCATCGGTCACGGTTGCCAATGGCCGTTCTAATCGGATTGCCCAATCGTCGGGCGCATACCGGGTCGCCAAATCGCCACTGTCCAGTAATTCGGTCAGTAACCGGGGTTCACGGAGACAGGCGCGGACGACAAATTCGCTGCCGGCCCAGACCGGGACTAATTGCGCCAGTGCCGTATCTGTAGGCAAGGCCACGCCGGCGGTCTGAGCGGCGACGCTGAAGACTTTCCAGTGTTGGGCGATGGCCGGTTGCAGGGCGGGCGGCAACAACAAATTCCCCTCTCCCGCCGGGAGAGGGGTTGGGGGTGAGGGTGAGGGTGAAAGCATCATCGGTAACAACGGTTCCGGTACTCTGGGAAAAACGGTTTAAGCCGGCTCCACGTTACCCCGGCAAGGGCTGGGGCGGCGGTTCGCTGGCCGGATCTTCGTGAATCAGCACATCGGCGTTGGGAAACTCCGCCTTGATCGCCGCTTCCACCTCATCGGCGATCCGATGCGCCTCCACCAGCGGCATCTGATCATCGAGCATCAGGTGCAACTGGACGAAGTAGGTCTGCCCGGAACGGCGGGTGCGCACGTCATGAATCCCACGCGCCAGGGGAGTGGCGCGGGCGATCTCCTTGATCCGGGCGTGAACCTCAGGCGGCAGTTCATGATCCATCAGCAACTGGATCGATTCATAACCGATCTGGCCGGCGCTGTAGACAATGTACAGCGCGATGCCGATCGCAAACAGCGGATCAGTGAGCGGCCAGCCGAGCATGGTCAGCCCCAGCGCCACAATGGTCGCCCCATTGGTCAGCAGATCGGTGGCATAGTGCAAGGCATCGGCGCGGATCGCCGTGGACTGGGTGCGGCGAATGACGTGGTGCTGGAAAGCCAGCAGCAGCAGGGTGGCGACAATGGCAAACAGCAAGACGCCAATGCCCACCCACTCGCCGGCCAGCGGCTTGGGGTGCATGAGCCGATCCACGGCGTTCAGAATCAGGAACACCGCCGATCCGGCGATGAACGCCGCCTGCACCAGCCCCGCCAGCGGCTCGGCCTTGCCGTGGCCAAAGCGGTGTTCGCGATCCGGCGGTTGCAAGGAATAATGCACCGCCAGCAGATTGATGATCGACGCCGCGACGTCCATCATCGAATCCACTAGCGAGGCCAGTACGCTGATGGAGCCGGTCAGCAGCGCCGCCGCCAGCTTGCCGGCGATCAGCAGCGAAGCCGTGGCAACCGAGGCATAAGTCGCTAGGCGCAATAAGCGGGCGTTTTGCGCCGGGTCTAGCGGGATTGGCTTATCATCATTCATGGTTTTGATCCGGTTCTCAGGCTGACAGGCCGCTATTCTAATACCAGTTTCCAGTAGGTTTTCGCATTTAGGTCTCCCCGGTTCCGTCATTCCCGCGAATGCAGGAATCCAGTCAGCCGCTAAAAAACAGTTGACCGCTTGCGGCGCGAGTTCCCGAACCGATTATGTCCACTCTGTCTGTCTTTCTTCCTCCTACCTCGCCGTCAAGGATCGCCACCGTATGCTTGAAACCCTGCGCCGCATTGTCCAGGAAGTCAGCGCCGCGCCTGATTTACCCACTGCGCTGGCGGTTACGGTCAACCGCATCCGGGATACGATGCAGGTCGCGGCCTGCACGGTCTATCTGGCCGATGAAGACAACCGCGAATTTGTGCTGATGGCGACCGCCGGGCTGAATCTGCACGCGGTCGGGCGGGTGCGGCTCAACCGCCGGCAAGGGCTGGTCGGGCTGGTCGCCGAACGCCAGGAGCCGCTGAATCTGGAGGATGCGCAGCGCCACCCGCGCTTCCATCCCGTCGCTGAAGTGGGCGAAGACAATTATCACGCCCTGCTGGGCGCGCCGCTGATTCAATATCGCCGGGTGTTGGGCGTGGTGCTGGTCCAGGATCCCGCCATCCGCTGCTTTCAGTCCAGTGAGGTCGATTTTCTGGTCACGATTGCCGCGCAACTGGCCAGCATCCTCAATCACGCCATTCTCAGCGGGGCCACCCAGGAACTGCTGAATCCGCTGAAGGTCGGCGCTCGCGCCCTGCAAGGCGTCGCTGGCGCTCCGGGTATCGTGATCGGCGTCATCGCCATTCCCCATCTGCTGGCCGATCTGGACGATGTGCCCGACCGTCCGGCTCTCAATCCCGTTGCGGAGGAAGCGGCTTTCCAGATGGCGGTCGCCACGGTTGAGCAGGAACTGCGCGAGGCCAGCGACCGGCTGGCACCGCTGCTGCCGCCCACCGAACAGGCGTTATTCACGGTCTACCGGATGATGTTGAACAGCGGCAGTCTGCTGGGCGAAACCCGCGCCCGCATCCAGGCCGGTCAATGGGCGCCGGCGGCGTGGCGTGATGCAGTGCTGGCCCGGGTGCGGGTGCTGGAACAGGCCACCGATCCCTATCTCAGCGCCCGCGCCGAGGATATTCGCGATCTGGGTCGGCGGGTACTTAATCACTTGCGCGCCGAGCCGGCCCAGCCCACCGCCACGACCGGGGAACACTGCGTCCTGGTCGCCGAGGAGATGAGCGTGGCCCATCTGGCGGCGATTCCGCCCGATCAATTGGCGGCGATTGTCTGTCTGCGCGGATCGGCCCTGTCCCACGTCGCTTTGCTGGCGCGGGCTATGGGCATTCCGGCGGTGATGGGGCTGGGCGACCGGCCGCTGGGCCGCTTTGAGGGCAGTGAAATCATCGTGGATGGGTATCAGGGCCGGGTCTACCTCAACCCCGATCCGGCGCTGCGCACCGAATACCGGCAACTGATCGCCGCCGAGGCCGAACGATCCACCGGGCTGGGCACTTTGCGGGACCTGCCGGCGGCGACCCAGGATGGTCATGTGATTCCCCTGTACGCCAAGGCCGGCTTGCTGACCGACATCGCCGCCGCCCGCCAGTGCGGCGCTGAGGGGATCGGCTTGTACCGCACCGAATTCGCCTTCATGGTGCGCGATTCGTTCCCCAGTGAAGAAGAGCAATGCCAAATCTATCGGCAGATGCTGGCCGCGTTCGCCCCGCAACCGGTGGTGATGCGAACTCTGGACATCGGCGGCGACAAGACCCTGCCTTATTTCCACATCGAGGAGAACAATCCGTTTCTCGGTTGGCGCGGAATGCGTTTCACCCTTGATCACCCGGATATTTTCCTGATTCAGTTGCGAGCTATGCTGCGGGCCAACGCCGAATGGAACAACCTGCGGATTCTGTTTCCGATGATCACCACGGTCGAGGAAGTCGATGAAGCGTTGCGCTTGCTGACGCAGGCCCACGAGGAGTTGCAGGAGGACGGCTGGCCCACGGTGCGGCCCCCGGTGGGCGTCATGATCGAGGTGCCGTCCGCCGCCTGGCAGGCCGGTCAACTGGCGCGGCGGGTCGATTTTCTGTCGGTCGGCACCAACGATCTGACCCAGTATTTGCTGGCGGTGGATCGCGACAACCCCCGGGTCGCCGGCCTGTATGACAGCCTGCATCCGGCGCTGCTGAAAACCGTGGCGTACATCGTTGAACAGGGGCAGGCGGCTGGGCGACCGGTAAATCTGTGTGGGGAAATGGCGGCGGATCCGGGTGCGGCGGTGTTGTTGCTGGGGATGGGGGTCAACAGTCTGAGCGCCGGCCCCGCCAGTGTCCCCCGGGTCAAGTGGGCGATCCGCAGCTTTACCTTAACGGAAGCCCAGGAACTGGCCCGGCAGGCGCTGAATCTGGAGACGGTGCGCGAGGTGCATCAACTGATCAATGCCGCCTTGCGCCGGGCCGGGCTGGGCGAGATCGTGCGTGAACTGGAATAGCGGTGCCGTCGCCGATGGCTAAAAATAGCCGGCCCGACATCCCCGGCAGCACTTGTCGCCGGGTTACGGGGGTAATTTTGCCGCATTCGGTTACAAAAAAATGAGCGAAACTATCGAGCTAATACCGTTTCCCGATAGATTTTATCTTTTTCAGGTCAAAAACCACCCCGTTCGTCATACCCGCAAAAGCGGGATTTCCCTCTTCTGTTGCGGATGAGGTTCCGGGGTGATGGACTCCAGCGGAGGACCAGTGATGCAATGGACCCTTCTGATACTCATCGCCGCATTGTGGCTGATTTCGCCGATCATTCTGCTGATTGCTCTCATCGTGACTCGCCGGCAATTGCGCGAAGCCCGGCGGTTGCTGGCGGCAGCGCTGGCGAATAAACGGGTGCGGCAAACCGTTGATTCACCACCTCGGCCACTAGCCACCCCCGCGCTTCCTGCCTTGCCTTTCCCCGACCTGGAACCTACGCCGGTTCTCCCGCCGCCTCTTCGGCAATCACCGATGTGGGAGAAACCCCTGCGGGAAGCATCGGTTTCCGCGCCACCGTTGCCTGAACCTCCCGCATTCACTCCTTCGCCCCACCCTCGTCAGCGGGCCAGGGCGGGCTGGCGACCTGCTGCGCCGAATCCGCTGGAAAAAGCGCTGCAAACCCTGTCCGGTTGGCCGAAGCTGATCGCGCCGTTCCTGATGCAGAACATCGGCTGGTTTATTGGCGGGTTCTGCTTCGTGGCCGGGGCGCTGTTCCTGATCGCCAACACCCGCGGCTTCGTGAATGCCTTGGCAGTGTTCGGCAGTCTGGTCAGCGCGACCACCTTTCTGCTGTGGGCCGGCTATCAGTTCCGCCGCAAGCGCCCGGAACTGGTGGTTGCCAGCAGCATGTTGTTGACCTTGGCGATGTTGTTGGCTCCGCTCGATCTGGCCGTGGCGGTGCGACTGATCAACGCCAGCGGCGACACCGGGCTGCTGCTGATCGTTAGCCTGCTGATCACCGTGGCGACGCTGGCGGCGTTTGGAGTGGCGGCAACCTTGAGTAGCGCCTTGCTGGATCGGGCGCTGCAGGACCGCTACCCGACCCTGCTGACCGCGCTGGCGGCGTTGCAACTGGCTGCGCCGCTGGCGGTGATTCTGCCGGACTGGCGGATGTTAGCGGCGCTGGATCTTCTGCTGCTGGCATTGCTCGCCTACAGCCTGCACATCTTCATCCACGAATGGTTGCGCCGGTTGTTTGTGGATCAATGGCTGACCACTTATTACGCGGTCGGGTTGCTGGTGTATGCCGCGACGGTGTCCTTCGTTCACCTGAGCTGGATCTGGCCGCAGCCATTGCCTGCCGGTTCCGCCGGGCCGTTATTGATGGCGCTGGGCGGGCTGCTGTTCATGGTCGACGCCGCTTTCAAGGACTGGGTGGACAAATATGCTGTGTTGTCCCGGTTCAGTTTCGCGCTCTATGCGTTATCGGCGGTCGCGGTGGCTATGGCGGTGCAAAACACCCCGGTGGCCTTGCTGACCCTGGCGCTGGGTGCGGCGCTGTACGGTTGGGTGACGTGGCGTTACCAGACGTTGCCGCCGCTGTATCTACTGCTGGTCTGCGTCGCCGGACTGTACGGCTTCAGCCTGCTCACTCTCCTGCCGCCGGCCTGGCACGGTCTGGCCAGTCTGCCCGGATTAGTGGCGTTGCTGGCTTTAAGTCATTGGGCGAGTTCCCGCTCGCGGGTCATGGCGCTGCAAGGTTTGGCGGTGTTTGGGATGCTGTTAATCGGTTTGACGGCATGGAGTCTGATCCGGGGAGAGCCGGGCTGGCTGGGTTTTGTGACCGGGATGACGGCAGCCGGGTTGGCCTATGGCGCGATCCGGCTGGCGCTGCAATGGCCGAGCGCTGATCCGCGCTGGAGTTGGGCTGATGCTGGAGTGGCATTGCTGGCGACTGCGGCGATGGCTTATCTGCCGGATGGGTTGCCGTTGGGATGGGCATTGCGGACCGCCTTTGGCTGGCAGGCGTTGGCGACATTGTGGGCCGGACTGAGTTTGCTGGATCGCCACCCGTCGCCGATCAGTCGCACGGTTTTCAGCGCTGCTGCACTGGGTAATATTGCGCTGGCGCTGACGTTGGCCGGGGTGAGTTTATGGCCGGGCGGGCTGGGACGACTGGAGGCAATCCTGTTGCTGTTGATGGCCGGCGGACTGTTGCTCTGGCTGAGTCTGGGCCTGCGACAACAACCGTTGTTTTATGCGGTGCTGGTGGTTGCAGCCGCTGTTGGCGCTCTCATCAAGCATGGCTATTTTCCCGGCCCCGGCACCGGATTGATCGAGTTTGGGCTGGTGCTGGGATTGTGGGCGTTCCTGTGGCGACTGGACTGGCGGGTGCGGATTCGGGAGGCGCTGCAAGGATTCGAACCCCCCCTCCTTATCCAAGGAGGGGAAATTGCTCGCGATCTGCTTTGCATGATCCGCGCTCCGCTGGAACAGGCGATGGCGTTGTTGTGGACGGTCGGGCTGGTGCATTTGGGCCTGTGCTTGCTGGAAGGCGCAGCTTCGGCGCAATGGCCGATGATCGCTGCATTGGCGATGCTTTCCGGAATGCTGTTGCTGGGCCGATTCCATCTGTTCCGCTGGATAGTGTTGCCGGTCACGCTGGGAGGGGCCGGACTGTTGGTGGGACTGGATCGGGCCGGCTGGAGTTGGCCGTGGATGGGCAATGCGGGCGTGCTGTACGCCCTGCTGGTCTGGCGCTTGAGCGTGATTGCCTTGGCGAAACCGACGACCTGGCGACTGGCAGGATTGCTCGGTTTCACTGTCCCCGGTGGGGTGGGGGGTGGGCAGCACGTTGAAGAGGGTCTGCACGGTTTTGCGTTCCTGATCGCAGCCAGCGCGGTGGCGGCCAGTCCGGCGCTGACCTTGCTCGGCTGGCCGGTGCTGCATCTGTGGCCAGCGCTGGCGACCTGCCTGTTGCTGTTCGTAATGACTGGCTGGCATTACCAAACCGCTGGCCATGCCTATGCCACGCTGATCACGTTAACCCTCGTCGTCTGGTTGACCTGCCGCTGGCTGTTTCCGCCGAACGATCTGTTCGGTCTCAGCGAGCCGGCCCTGAATGCGGTGCTGAGCCTGAGTATGGCGGTCATGGCGATGAAACTGGAAGCCGGTTGGGCCGCCCACTGGGCTTTCTTCAAAAGGCCGCTCCAGCAGTTCAGCAGCCTGCTGTATGCCTTGGGGCTGGCCGGAGTCGTGCTGGCGGCATTGGCCGGCGATCCGGGTTTGCCGCTGTTCCTGATCCTGCTGGGCATCGCCTTGTTCCCGGTGGTGCGGCCGTGGTCAAGCGCCGCCGATTGGCGCGGGATCGGTTTGGCGTTACTGCTCGGCACTCTGGCCTGGAGCGTAGCAGCGCAATCCGGGGCCGGTTTTCAGGATGCTGGTGGAATCGCGATGGCCTGGGGCTATGCGCTGTGGTTCGCCGGCGATCGGCTATTGCCGCGCTGGAACGCCCGCTGGCCGGAATGGGCAGTCGCGCCGGGAACCTGGCCGCTGTTGGGCTTGATTGGCGTATTGCGTGGCGCGATTGCCGGGTTCGCGGTGGACATCTGGCTGCTCGCTGTTGCCGTCGCTCTGCTCACGCCCTATCTGTTCCTGCTACTGCGGAATACCGCCTGGGTCGGTATGGCCTGGCTGGCGGTCATCGCCCTCACGGGCAGCGGGTTGCTGGCGGTTGGCGGCCTGGTCTTGAACCCGCTTACCGCAACCGTGGCCCTGTTCTGGCTGAACCTGTTGTGGGTGCTGATTCCGCTCTGGCAGCGATATGGGCTAACCGTGGCAGGGTGGCTGCAATGGCGGCAACACGCATTGGAGCCGCCGCTGTTCTGGGTTCCGTTCACGGCGCTGGTCGTGCTGCTGGCTTATGCAATCCGCCTGCAAGGCACCGGTTGGTGGTGGTATAGCGTTCCCCTGCCCGGCCAATTCTGGATACTGGCCGGCGTGAGTGTGCTGCTGACTGCGACCGCTGCTCACGCCTTCTGGCTGCGGCAGAATCCGTTGCAGGCGCATACCCTGCTTGCAGCGGGAACGACAACGGTGAGCGCGGTGCTATTGGCATTGCATGTGCCGCCCGGCAGTTTCCCGATCGTCGTCGTGCTGTGGCATGGCGGACTGCTGCTGGCCTGGCGCTATGGACCACACAGCGGGGAAGCCTGGCATGAGGCGCTGAACCTTTGGCTCTATCTACTGCCACCGGCGGCGCTGGTGTTGCTGTTTGTAACGCCCGGATTTAACTGGGGATGGTGCGCCCTGACGCTGGCGTTGCTGGGCGGATCGGTCATGGCCCGGGGTGTCTGGCAGGCTGACTTCCTGTGGTTGAAAAGGGGGTTGATCCTGTTGCTGGCGGGTAGTTACGCGATCTGGCTGACTGACGCGAATCTGTGGACGTGCATCAGCCTGGCACCGTGGTACGCCTTGCAAACCGGTCTGCTGTTAGCCGCAGGTGTCGCACTCCAGACGCAGATCAACGCTCGGCTGGATGCCGTGACGGTTCTCGAACAACGGGAACGGCTGGCGTGGGGGTATGACCTGGAAAAAGCCCTTGCCGACGTGACACCGTGGTTGCTGCTCCTGACCCTGCTGTGGCTCGGATTGCACGGCGCAGTCTTGTTCATGGCGCTGATCGGGATGCGCTGGTCGATCTGGTATTTCGGTATTCCCGCCGATCCGCTGGCCTTTAGCGCGACGCTGCTGTTATTGACGGGCTGGGCGAGTCTGCGAGTCTGGCGGCGACCCGATGAACCGAATTGGCTGTATGCCGCCGCGTTGTTATTGGGCGTACTCGCGATTTATCTTCGGCTCATTGCGCTAGATCTGACGCCTTTTACGCCGTGGGATAGCGTTGCATTGCTTATTGCCGCCTTTGCTGCATTCCTGCTGTATCAGTTGACCGCGCTCCAGCCGTTTTACCGTCTGGCCTTGCTGTTGCCCATCTTGGCGATGCTTGCTGCGCCGTGGCAACTCGCCTCGCCGTGGCTTGGCGGGACGTTATTAACTTCTGCCGTGCTGTATTTGTCGCTGGCCGGGACTTTGCGAAATCCATTACCGCTATATCTGGGCATATTGGCGCTAAATGGCGCAGTTTATTTGTGGGCACCCTTGTGGGCTAGTCATTATGGCTTGTGGCAGTTCTACATTATTCCAGCAGCAGTGTCGGTTTTAGCACTGGCGCATTTACATCGGCGGGAATTGCGTCCGAAGGTGTTGAATGGTGTGCGACTGGCGGCGTTGAGCGCGCTATATGCCGGGGTGGGACTGGACGTATTTTTGCGCCCGGAACTGTGGGTCTTTGTTTTGGCGCTGGCTTTGGCAATGACTGGCGTGATCTTTGGAATTGCCCTAAGAATTCGTGCTTTTCTTTACGGCGGCGTGATTTTTCTGGTGCTGAACGTCATGGGACAATTGCTGCGCTTTTACCCGGAACAGGGCTTCAGCCGGGCCTTGATCCTGATTGGATTGGGTGCGGCGATTACTGCTGGTATGGTGCTATTCAATCTCAAGCGGGAAGCCATTATACAGCGCATCAGGATTATGCGGGCTGATTTGGTGGAATGGGAATGATGCTGAAAAAAGCAAATCAATCATCGCCATTGATCAAGCCGGTCAGCATAATCAGTCTCACTGATCCCGGTTTGGCACTGGCAGAACGGTTGCTGACCTTTCTACCCGAAGCCGAACATCTGCATCGGCCACAACCGTTTCAGGATACCGTCCACGAACGGTTTTTGGCTGGACACCGGCTGATTTTATTCTGCGCCGTGGGTATTGTGGTGCGGACTTTGGGACCGGTGTTGCGCGATAAATATCAGGACCCGGCGGTATTAGTGTTGGATGAACATGGACGGTTTGTGTTGCCGGTTCTATCCGGCCATGAGGGCGGCGCTAATGAATGGGCGCGGCGGATCGCTCAATTTCTCAACGCGCAAGCGGTGATTACCGGGGCGCAACGCTATACGCAGCCGCTGCTGGTGGCGGGAATGGGCTGCAATCGCGATTGTCCATTGGCGCTGCTGCTGGAATTGCTGGATGCAACGCTGCTCAGTCACGGATTGCAGCGTCATGAATTGAATGCGCTGGCCAGCATTGAACTGAAGCGGGATGAACCGGGCTTGCAGCAACTGGCCGAACGGCTAAATTTGCCGATCGTCTTTTATCCAGCGGCGATCCTGAATGAATACCGCGATCAACTGAGCCGCCCATCCGAAATTGTGTTTCGGGAAACCGGCTGTTACGGCGTCGCGGAAGCGGCGGCGCTGGCTGGCGCGGAAAGCCTGGTTGAACATCATCACGGGGCGGAATTACTGATTCCGAAGCAGAAAAACACTGATGCTACTTTGGCGGTAGCGCGAATTTACGGTAATCCCGAAAGCTGAGGTACGGGACCGGTTCAATACAATTAAGGAGGCGGGATTTTTGCCCTTTTCTACAACTTGGATCGGATTCCCGCATCGAGGTTGCGGCCGGGTTGTTTGCCCACCGTCCAATTTTATTATCGAGCGTGTCATGTTCAACGTCCATCAAAGCAACTGCCTGGAAATCCTGACTGACTGATCGGTAGTGGGTTACTACTTGATGCCATCCAGAAGAATCTGCCGTTTTTTATTAGCGGCAGCGGAAAGAACAGCTTCCGCTTCGCGCCGTTTGGTCTCATGGGCCGCGATTGTTTTCAGCAGGGTTTGCTGCTCGACTTGAAAAGATGACGGATTAATAAGCTGGCAATATCCCTTTCCCCGAAGTAGGTAATGTCTTCACCGAGGGAGTCCTTCATGCCGCGTTTGTAGAGGCGTTGCAGACGGTCGATGAGGTCTTCAGGGGTATCTTTGTTGGGAAACCACTGGAAGTTCAGAATTTCGGTCTCGCTGCGATCCTCACCGGCATTTTCGAAGCCCAGTATTCTGAAAAATTGAGAAAAGTCTGTCACAGGGGGTCAACCTCTGAATTGAGAATAGGGTCAAAGGTATTTTGCCGATGGTTTAACTCTTGGCGCTCCAATAAAACGATGCCATGCCATTCCGCTTCAAGGCGCTTCGGCGAGGAGGCTGACATTCAGCGGCATTCTTAATCCCTCACCGTAGTACATCCCCCGGTACTTGGGCATTTGTTTCATCCGATCCGCATACAGCGCTACCTTGTCGGCTACAGCGAAGTTTTTGGCCATCAATTTGGCGTCGGCCTCGCCGAGGCGCAGCGCCAGATAGTTGGCGACCGCGGTAAAGAGCGAGGGATCGAAGTCACCGGCTTCCTGAGAAGCCACCACGAACGCGATGCCATATTTGCGGCATTCCTTGACCATCGTTGGAATCAGCTTGAGCCGGGCCGCCCGGTGCGCTTCATCGAAAATCACGGCGTGGGTGATGCGTGGCTGTGGGCCGCGCCGAAACATGGTCTGGTACAGGTTGTACAGCACGAAGGTGGCGAAGGCCCGTTGCAGGTAGTCATTCTGGGTGCCGTGAATCTCAATCAAGGTCAGCCGGGCTTGATCCAGCAGGCTGGGCAATGCGCCGCCGGCGTCGAACAGGCGGTAGTCGTCCAGTTCGCTAAACCGGTTGAGCAGGGTCAGCAATCCCCGGTCAGGTTTGGGATCGGCGCGGAGCAGGTCGAGAAAGGCGCGGAAGGCCGGCGTTGTACCGCGTTGCGCGGGTCCCCAGCCCTGATCCAGGTAGCTTTGTTTCAGCGCCTCGCGTAACCGGCCCAGTTGTACGTCGCCCAGTTCGGGAAATATCGCGGCAAAGATGTCGCGCAGCATCCCCACATTGTCGAGATAGGCCAGCGACGCAGCGCCATCGACTTGCAACGGGTTAAAGCCCAAGCCGGCGTAGCGCACCGTCAGCGGTGGATCGGCTAGGCGCTCGGTCAGCTTTTCGTCAATGTCCTGGTGGTAGGAAAAAACAATCGGGGTAATGGCTTGCGCTGTGAGTTGCTGGCAGAGGTTGATCAGGCAGGTGGTTTTGCCCATGCCGGGCAGGCCGAGAATCATCAGGTGCGGATTGGCTTTGATGCTGGGTCGCCAGATCACCGGGTCATCGCCCGATTCCCGGTAGCCGAGCAGAATCTCGGCAGACTGATTCGGATTTGCCCCTGCCAAGGGCGGGCGGTCTGAAGGGTTGGGGGTCTCGCTGGATGGGTCGAACCACCCCGGCGCTTTGCGCCACCCCTCCTTGTCCAAGGAGGGGAGAACGGCCAAGTTGACCAGTAGAGTTTTCAGCGCGGTTGGCGCTGGAGTGGAATCGGGGGCGAGCGGAATACCCGGTTCTGGCAGCAGGTCGGGGCCGAATAACCACAGGGGCGCTTCGCCGCCGTGGCTGATTTCGGCGGGTTGCCGCCCGTGGTATTCCGGGCAGAACACGAAGCCGGCCCGTTGCAATTCGCCCAGTGCCGGCGGATCGGTGGCTTTCGTGACCAGCCGGTCGATTTCCCGCATCGCCCGCTGGAAAGCGTCTTCATTCAAGGTATGGCGACGGCCCTTGCGGGCGTAGAAGCGCAGGATGCGAGCCAGCCAGGCGCGATGGACGGTTTTTTCCAGAGCGGACGTTCTGGGGCCAAACAGTTGGTCCCAGCGCCGGCAGGAAGCGTCGATCTGCTGTTCCATGGTTTCCGCCAGGTCCGGAGCGCGGGCGGTTTTGAGATAGCGCCGAAACTTGACCTCGATGAACGCAATCCGCAGTCCGCTGCCTTTTTTGGGGGCGCTGATGTACAGCAGATCGGCCCGCTGTTCGTTGCCGGGCAGGGCTTTATCCGGTTCGCGGAACAGTTCGGGGACATCGTCCAGCGGAATGAAAAAGCCTTCGGTCAGCGCCAGCCAAATCGGGTCGGCCTCGCTGGCTTGGGCGCAATGGCGGTGAACCAGGGCGACCGCGATCATTTCCTGCGGGGTGTGGCCCAGACCCGCCAGCCGTAGCGCCAGTCGCCCACTCACCGCCCGCAACGCATTGAGCAGAAATTCGCAGTTGCGTTGACTGGCGGACAGCCCCATTTCGTTCAACGCGCCGTCCAGGAGATGCCGCACTTCGTCGAAGCTGCTGGTAGAGGTGATCAGTTGCAGGAAGCCGAGATCATCGCGTTCCGGCACACAGTCAATCAGGTAGGCGTCGTAGACCAGCGGCAGGTCGCGGGGAGAATCAAAATACTCCAGCCCGGCGTTGCGGTCGGCGGTGATCACCCAATCACAGAGACGGTGCAGGTTTTCCAGCAGGTTGGCCTGTTCGGCATCCACTTCGGTCAACAGCACCGGCCAGTCTTCGGCATTGCCGCCCAGATGGCGGGCGACGGCTTGCAAAATGACGCTGTGCAGCTTGATTTGGCGGGTGGTGAGCAGTTTGGTCGCGGGATGGGATTCCCCTTTCGGATCAGCGGGAATGAAGCTGATCCAGTGGGGAGGCGTTCCGGGTCGAAACTCGCGGGTCGGCATCAGGGTGAGGCCGTGCGCTTCGAGAACGCCGCCGGCGGGCAAACTGGATAGCGGGCGGCAGACCACGCGGGAGGTGAACACATCGAAGGTCAGCGCCAGATGCGCGGGCGTTGACGGGATGGGCGTATCGCGCCGCGCCCAGCGCAAGCGGGGCAAATTGACGCCGCCGGGACGCGATACACTGGCCATGAACCAGCGATCTTCTTCCGGGACTGAGCCAGCCCCGCTGCGGCGGCGTTCTACCGTGGCGGAGAGGAAGCGCCCGGTCAGCTCGGTCGCCTGCCCGGCTGCGGGATACAGGTCGAGTTCGTAGCAGAGATCGTGTTCCTCGCGGCGTAACTGTTGATGATCGGGCAACTCCGCTTCTTCATCGTTGATGACCGGGAGCGCTTTGCCGAGGGCGCGGGCGACCGGCATGGCGTCGCCAGCCCGCAAGGCGTGAACCTGAATCCGCCGGTAATCGGGATGCAGGTACAGATAGCGGCGAACTTCTTCAGCCAAGGCCAGCGCCGCGCTTTTACCAACCGTGGGGGCAGCGTTGTCGCCGTCGCCGATTAACCGCGCCAGCAACGCCACAGTCGCTTTCGGTTCTGGATCGCTAACCGGGGTCAGGGCAATGGCGTGAAAACCGAGGGTGTCGGCAAACACAAAGGTTTCGCCGGGATTCAGTCCGGGCAGAAAGGCCGGGTGGTGAGCGCCGGTGACGGTTTCCAGCAGGTGCTTGATTTTAGGGGCAGCCAGATCTTCGGTGTAGCGGTGATGCTCGACCAGTAAATCGAAACTTTGTTGCCACGCGACGCGCAACGGGTGAGTTGGTAGCACAATCAATCCCAGACAGCGCCCGGCGAGAGAAACAACTTCCAAGGTGTGAATCAGGGTTAATTCAGGCGGACTCGTTTTCCAGACCTCATTGGCTGCCAATACATACATATTAAAGACTTTTGCATCGTTATAAATGAAGCCAAGCGGCCCTTGACTGCCGTTGAGCCACTCAACGAACTTTCGTGATGCCTGAATCAGTTTTTCCGCTGATAAATCACTATCAGCCGGAATAAATTCCGCTGCGCCAACCCGTGTGCCATCGGCCCGAACCCGTAATCGCCAGCGCCCTAAAGCGCCTTCCTTTTTTACCCAATCAGTAGCCAGTTCAGCGAGTAATGGCGAACCAAAAATTCGTGCAATCTTATTTTCCCAGTGACAGGTGATGTAGCCATTTTTGTCGTGACTAAAGATTTGTTCATTATGGAACTGCTCCAACAACTGTTTGTACGATTCGCCATCCGGGGCAATATGTGTTACGGCTAAGGCAAGGGTTGGATAAACTTTACCGCTACCTCTAGTGACTGTTTCTGAATGGTCTTGGCCAAAACAAAGGATGAAATCTTCACTTTCGGTTTCGCAGGCATTCTCACCCAAAGCGCGAATGACCACTTGTGGTTCAAATAGCGCTTTCTCATCCAACTCATCGAAACTGTCTTGAGTGAATATGGCTTTCTGGATCGGTTTACCGGAATGTGAAATATGGGTTTCCGCCAATATATCCTGTTCGGTGCGAACTGAAACGACATAATCAATGGCTCCCTTAGCTAGAGTGTCTGGTTCCACCCGCCATTGGACTTCAAGGCGAGCGCGTTCCTTGGGATTATCGTCATCGGGATTGAGTAAGAGCATCAAACGTCGTTGGGTTTTTTTATTTTCCGCAGATTCGCCATTTTCAGATAGGCCGGACCATTTTAATGGCTTACCGCTTTTCCCACGCCAAGGCAACCAGTGAATAGATTGGAGCGCTTGTTCTTCAAATAAACCAGGATGCAGCCGGTTGAGATAAAAATCCGCTTCATCTTCAACACGTGCCAGTGCTTCTAAACGTGGCAGCCGTTCAGTTTCACGCAAAAAGTTGATTAATCGATGTTCAGTTTCTTTGTTAAGGGCATTGAGTTTGAGGGTTTCTACCCGCTGTTCTGGAGTCAGGCGCACCCCTTGGATAGGAAACAGTTTTTCGGCCAAAATGGCGGATCGATCCAAATCCTGTTCACTAGGTTTATCGCCAATAGCGACCGGCCATAAGCCAATTTCTGGCAATGCCTTGCCGACTTCCTCAACATCCTGAGCGGCGCGACACAAGTAGATAAAAACACTCCAAGGAACCAGAGCGCGTTGTCGCCCCACTCGCCAGGCTTTAGTCAATGCCTTTTTGACAAACAGTTTATAATTTTTAGGCAATTGACTACGAGCTAACTCATGGGCAGCATCAAATAACTCGCGTTCGCCAATTTCCCGTGCTGCGCTATAAATACCGTCCATCCCAGCGCCTGCCATAGCAGAATCCACCAGCAATAGCGTGGCGTCTTGTTTATCCTCACGCCATTCAACTGCCCGGTCCGCAGTAATCAAGCGTTGATCGGTTTGTTCTAATTCAACCACAGCAGCAATTTGCCAACCCATGATCTTGAAACGGGAATCTTTCGCCAAAATACGGACGATGTCAGGCGGCAAGCAACGGACATAGGCCATTCCACCTAATGTGGGTCGTCCTAACAATTTGGCAAATGTTTTAGCGAGCAGTGGGACTGCGTTATCAGGCAACATTGGAAATCTCCACACGGTAATGCGGTTTTAATTGTTTCATGCTTTCAGCATCATTGACCCCAATCAGCAATCCCAAGTCGCGCAATCGCCGCTCCAGATAAGCCTTGTTACGCAATAGCATTTCCTGTGGAATTGGTTGGCCTGGTGGTTCCTGGGCAATGTAAAGACCATAGCGATCTCGCAGCAGCTTGATGAAGCCTTGCAAAGACAAAGGTGCAGGTTCCGTAGCGGTCCGGTACAGGTGACGATGCACCAAAAACTCCAATAACGGCGTGGTGAGTACAATGGAGCGTAAATCGATCCGGCGATTTGATCCGGATTGACTGCGTAGTACTCGGCGCTTGATGGAAAGTCCATTAGGTTGATCAGTCATCATTGCATTTTCTAGACATCTAACATAGTGAGTTCTTTGAAGTTTATCACCCATTAATTCGCATAAAGTCTCAGCTAAGCGCAAAGCCGGGTCGCCTTGGCTATGGCGAAGACGATGGGCAATTTCAGGTTCAGCTATATCTGGATCGTTTTCCAGCAGTTCAGCCAAGCGCTGGCAATCTTCATCTAATGCGTCGGCAATAGCCTCAGATCGTGGATGCCGTTCCTGATAGATTTCACCTAACAGATTGATCCACTCAGTGGCATTCGGGATGTTGGATGGAAGAGAGTCTCGCAACCTTCGATCAATGCGAACTCGGTCATCTAACACCCGCAACAACATCATCAGTAACGGCAGTCTTTCAAAACGGCGAATACCTTCTGATGCTGAACCTTCGGATAGATCACGCAATATCTTATCTTGTCCATGTGAACAATCTATGAATAGCGGAATGGAAATTTGCTGTTTTTGTTCAGGGACTTGACCAGTGACTTCCCAAACAGTAAGCAGATTGGCAGTAGACAGCAGCAAGTTGGTCATTCCTAAGCCAATTCCTGCCTCCAGCATTTGTAAAAAGGCTTGGCGTGGCACAGTACCGCCATACGTCAAGATAAATATGCTCAGGTCTTCACGCAATGTTTCAGCGGCACCATCTGCCAAGGGATGTCGATTGAAAATTCGCTCGATATCCGTTCCCTTAGCTTTGAGGGGGGCGCTGCCACAGGCTTGTGCTGTACGGACAGCGAGTAATTCATCTATGCCAAAGTTGATTGCGTTTTCTTCAACAAAAAAATCCGATGTTAAATTGCTGGTATTTTGGCCTTGAATAATCATCTGTTGTCCGAACAAAGCCAGCAATGCGTTATCAGCAAAACCCGCTCCAATAGAGAATTGTTTTTTCTGATTTCGGTTGCCTGATTCAAGATATTGACCAGTCTCTTGTTGAGCAAGTAGAACCGTCAATAATTCAGGCACACCGCGTAAATGATTTGCTTCCTTCGGCAAGTCAAGCCAACTTGACAGGTAATGTGTAGGGAAAGCCCGTTGCACTTGTTCAATATGACCCAAAGCACGTCCTCTGTTTTCCAGGCAATATGCCAACAATAAATCACCGAGTAAGGATTGACCTATTTCATCATTAAAACTATCCAAAGTCGATTCTGGTTTGGCTAATCGTTTAGCGACATCAGCAATCGTCGGTGGTTTTTGAATTTTCCCTTCCTGCTGACAAAAAGTTTCGATAAATTTACCTTTACCACGTCGATGACCCCAACGGGCCATGTACAAGATCGCTGGCAAGAGAGCGCCAATATCAAAATCCTGCGGGGTCATAGGTAAAACCGGCAAATAATTCGCCGTCCAAAGCGCGTCGGCGCGTTGTTTGGTCAACGATTCTTCAACGATGTTGCGAGCGGTGCGGGGCATAGTGTGGCCTCAAGTGAAGTTGAAAATGATGCTTAAACTGCTAACTCCTGTAAAACGACCTAAAGCATTTCCCGAATCAACGTCTGCCGGCCATTCTGCAATTCCACCCGTAACCGGAATACTTGTTCTTCCTCAGCCGGATGCCAGCCATATAACTCACGCGCATCTTCTCGCGCCAAGCGTTGCGTAAAAATCTTCAGATTGGCAAAAACCCCTTCCTGGGCAATTCCGGAAATTTGCACCCCGCTTTTTAACTCCATCAGTCGCTGAAACAATTCCAGATTGATCAGCAATGCCTCGATACTGCCATTGCCGTAGCGATAAATCAGCCGCAAATGCGTATGCAGCGTCTCCAAACCTTCGGCGCTGTCTGGCAACGGCGCTTCCAGACTAAACCGCCCCCACGGTTTCACCACCCAAAAGGCGCTTTCAATCGGGGTGCGTGGGGTAATCCGCAACGGCGCTCCACGCTCCAGATACCTGGAATTAAAGGCGATAGGCGGCAAATCTTCCAACCGCGCCATGCCTAAACAGAGTTCCCGACCCAGTGCGTCCAATTCCTCAGCCGAAGACAATGGCGCATTGCGGAAGCGATCCAAATGGCGGCCATCGGCCAATGGAATAACCGCGTCCGGTTGTTCAAAATAAGCCCGGCGGCGCACTTCCGCCAAGCGATTTAGCGAATGTGCCGGCGCATCCTTGAGTAATTGCCGATCCAGCGCCGGATTCGCTTCCAGCGCTGGATCAAACCGGACCAGTTCCGCCAGCAACTCACCTTGTCGCTGCGGCGCATGAGCATCAAAGGCCCGCTGGTAATAACGGGGCGGGCATAACTCAGGGTTTTCATGCAACTCAGCGCAATCGTGAACCCCAAACAGGATATACGACAACGCGGCCCGTAATTCGCGGGCGGTAATATGAACCTCACCGCGCTGATGACAGGCTTGCAAAGCGTCTGTCAACCGTGATCGCAAACGCGGCCCGGATTCCGCATTCCGCAGGGTTTGTACGGAATGCCAAGCCGTACAGCGGGATTGGGCGCTGCACGTCTGGCAGGATTGCCACTCATCGGCCTGAACGCCGAGTAATCGATCCAGTAGCGCATTCAGAAAAGCGGTCGTTATTTGCTTTGACGCGCCCTCCACACCACCAACCAGAGAACGCTGATTGAGATCAATCAGGCGAAAACCCGAGTCCAGTTGCACCGGTTCGTCCAATAAAACCTGGCGCAATTGCCGGGTCAGAGTGGTTCCCTGATCATGCGACTCAATCCATTCCAGCAACTTGCCACTGTTAATCGCAACAATATGGACATTCTCACGCGAATAATCCGGTTGCTGGAAAGGCGCAAATAACTCATCGAGCAGTTCATTCGCGGATCGGCCTTGCCATGCGGCGGAGCCATCGAGATTAACGCGCAATACCCGGCCATTCGCCAACCGGCATTCCCAAATCCGGCGCGAAGAATGAACCTCCTCAACGCCCAACTTCCGGGCCAGATATTGTAGAAAGGCCGTCTTGCCGTCGCCGGCGTTGCCAAACAGAATCGCCAGATTGACCTGTCCGGCTTCAATTTCCGCCAACAACGTCGAATCCAGCCGGGTTTCCACATAAGTTTCGACCGCAAATTTTGAATCCAGACCCCGCGTTTCGCTGTTGCCGTGGCGGGAACCGGGATAGGCCGACAGCAGGTTGTTCAACCAGAGTGCGGTATTAGGCGTCAGCGGCACTGCTGGCTCCGGGGAACAGGCAAATAGCCCGGCATTCCCGTCATCCGCCCGCAATCCCCATAGAAATTGCCGGGCCACCGTCGCATCGGCAAAGCGCTGTTCCGGTTGGGGATGAGTAGCGCGTTCCAGAAAGGGCCGCAACCGTTCATAACCGGTCAAACCTTGCCCGTTCAACCCTTGCTCCGGGCCACTCCGTACTGGTTCCCGGTCGAACAGCAGGTGAAAGAAACTGGCGGCCAGCGCATAAACGTCATCGGCGGGATGCAGCGTAGCGCGATTTTGCACTCCGGGACTGGCGTAACCGGGAGTGCCGCCCCGCGATAAACCGCCGGCGGTACTGGCCTTGTCATAGTCGGTCAGCACCACCGTTCCGCCCTGAACAATGATATTGCGCGGACTGACATCGCCATGCGCCAACCCGTGTTGATGCAACTCACCCAGACCCGCGCAGAGTTCCAGCAACCAGCGCACCGCCAAGGCTTCCGCCGACGATTCGCCCAAGTCCTCGGCATAGAGCGGTAACACCCCGATCAAATCCTGTAACGGCATCCCCTCGATCCATTTCAGCAACGCCACAAAACCATTGGCCCGCCATTCCGGGGCAATCTCATGAATAGTCGACAAATTGGGGTGGGTGGTCTGGGCGCGAACCTGACGATAAGCCCGCAAAGCCGCTTCGCCGTCCTCCTGATGTAGCACCGTCTTGGCGACATAGGCCCCGAACCGCTCATCGGAATGGATATCCAGCTCCACCACCTTGAAGGTCTGGCCGATCCCGCCCGAACCCAGTCGGTTGAGGATTTTGTAACGGGAATTCTGGAACGGAACCACGGTGTCTTCGTCCCAATAATCCGGCGCGGGCAAATCCGGCGCGGGTGGCGCAACACCCTGTAATTCGTCCAGCGCCGTCGCCAGTTCGGCCAGCGTAGCCCGCTCTGCCGGCTGCGAACGACCACCCCGCGCCAGCACCTCACGCGCTTTTCCGGCCAAGGGATCATCGC
>CAIRMO010000080.1 GCA_903879705.1 uncultured Candidatus Competibacteraceae bacterium
ATATACCGTATTGCATTGCAGCAAAAAATAACTCAATTAATTGTTTTTATTTAACTATTCTACCCCGGGAACTCCCAAAGAGCCGACTAATTCTCACGGCGGCGACTCAACATGTTGCAGTAATGCGGTTTCAAGGCCTCGCCAGGATGATAAAGAAAATCCGAAACTGAGAAAAAACTTTGCTTTGTGTCGTCCAACCGGATGATTCTCAGACAATAGGTATTGGGTGATTTTCTCCGGTCGGACAAAGGCATTTTCAAGATTAGGCAGTTTCATGGAGAGCCAAATAGTCGTGCAGCGGGTCGCTGGATTCCCGCATTCGCGGGAATGACGGAACCGGGAACTTTGATTGCGAAAATCTACCGAGAAGATGCCATACCCATTCAACTCAAAAACTCTGATACGCCTGCAAGGCACGCCGACCTTGACTCAATGATTTGAGGTGGTCGCTCAACTGCTCCCGTTCGGCCTGAGCCAGTTTCAGCAATTCGGCGTCGCTGACCAGCACCGCCCGTGCGGCGGCTTCAAGCTGAGGGGCGAGATCAGCGGGCGGGGCGGTCTGGAATAGTTCTTCCAGCAAGACCCGCCGCTGGCTTTCCCGTTCGGGGACGGTGTCCCACACGCCGGCTTGGGCCAGTTCCAGCATCTCGGTACTGAGTGAGCGCAGCCGGTTGATGCACTGCTTCCACTCGGCGGGCGTCATGCCGGCGCGTCCGTTGGCGGTGCTGTGACTTTCGGGCTATTGCCAATCGCGTCCCAGCCTTCCTTGACCGGGCGCAGCAGGTCAGCGACCTCATCGAGGATGGCGGTATCGGAGCGCAGGTTAGCTTCCAATAATCGTCGCTGCATGAAGTCGTAGAGGTCATCGAGGTTGGCCGCCAACTCGCCACCAGCGTCCAGATTCAACCCGTCGCGCAGGCCGCCGACAATGTCAATCGCTTTGCCGATCTGCTCACCCTTGCCGGGGATGTCATGGCGCTGAATGCAGCCCTTAGCGGTAGCGATCCGCTCAAATGCGCCCTCCATCAGCATCTGAATCAGCCGGTGCGGGCTGGCGTAGGCGACGCCGGTTTGGGCACTAACCTGCTGGTATTGCTTAAGAGCTTTGGGGATGTTCGGGGCAACCATGTCGGATTACTCGGCGATGTGAGTAGTAAACAATTATAGCGGAATCACCCATTGGATGCCGCAACCTGAACCGGGACGTTGAGGTCCCGGTGGGCATTTGGTTAGTTGCTGGATTTGTTGCTGAACTGCTGCGCCAGGTAATTGCCAGTGGCCGTGAGTTGGCTGACCAGGGTATCCATCGCCCGGAACTGGGCGTTGTAGCGTTTTTCCAGCGCCGTCATCCGAGTATCAAGGGTTGACCGTTGATCGCTAATCCGCCCCACCTGTTGGTTAAGGCTATCAGTGCGGGCGGTCAATGGGCTGTTTTTGCCGAGCAGGCTGGTCAGCATGGTGTCGAGCCGCGCTGCCAAGCCATCGGACAGCGAGACTTCGCCGCGATCCCCGGTCGCTCCACCCACCACTTCCACCGCAAGGCCCGCTGCGCCGCCCCCGGTTCCAGTCAGCTTCCGTCCGGATCCGGTCGCGTCAGTGCCGCCAATCGTGCCTTTGGCATCCAGCCCGGCGGTTTTGATCCCCACCCCGGCGCTAAACCCGAGCGTGGTTTCCGTGCTGGTGCCCACCGCAGTGAATTCGACGGCAGAGGATCCACCGTAACTGCTTGAGGTGAAGCTGAACATGCTGGTGGTGCTGCTGAAACTGACGCCAATCGAGGCGCTGGCGGTTTGCAGAGCGGAATCGCCATTGATCCGGCTTTGCAGTTCTGCCACCAGTTGGCTGGAGGTGTAGCTTCCCTGTGTCAGCGTGAGGGTGCCGGACTGGGTGCCGTTAACCTTCAGAGCGAGGGTGTCGTTAGCGGAGGTGATATTGAACGCGGTGGCAGCAATGCCGGTATAGCTGCCTTGAGTCGCCAACTGGCTGACGGCAACCGCGTAATTGCCGGTGCGGCTTTCGCTGGTGGAACTGCTGTAGTTGACCAGCCGGTCGCTGGTGCGTCCGGCACGGGCGAACAGGCCGGCGACGCCTTGCGGATCGGTTTCGATGGCCTTTTGCAGCTTGGCGCTGTCGAGGGTGAGGGTGCCATCGCGATTGGTGGAGATGCCCAGATCGGACAGTGAATCGAATTGCGTCGATGCGCCAGTGACGACCTTGTTCAGTTCGCTGCGGATCTGGCCGAAAATGGCGCGGACGCTGAAATCGCCCTGCAACGCGCCGCTTTCTTTGGTTTCAGCGTTGTACGAGGTCAGCGACTTAACGGTGCTGGCCAGATCGTTGAAGGCTTTGACAAAGGACTGGACGCCGCCGCTGATGGCGCTGTTGTCCTTGGCGACCGTCAGGGTGGTCGCCGTGGTATTGGCTTCCTTGAGGTTCAAGGTGACGCCCTGAATCGCGGTACTGAGGGTGTTGCTGGCGCTGGTGATGGTCAGGCCATCAATGATGACGCTGGCATCCTTGGCATCCTGACCCACCGGTTGCTGCATGTTCTTGCCCGTTCCGGCGGTTTTGGTCGGGTCATAGGCCAGGATCGACAGGCCAGCGGCGTTCGTGTTGTTGCCGTCGCCATCAGCGGTAGTGACCTTGAGGCTGTTGGCCGCGCCGGTGTCGGTGGAACCTAAAGTCAGTCGCCAGCCATTGGTGCCATCATTGACGACGGTGGCCGTGACGCCGACTTTAGCGTCGTTAATGGCCTTCGCGACGCCATTAAGAGTGTTGTTCGAGGAATCAATGGTGACGGTTTTGACCGCTTTATTGGCGTTGGCGGTGAAGGCATTGCCGACACTGTTGTAGGTTCCAAACTGGAAAGTCAGCGTTCCGGTTCCGACTACATATTGATTCGGATCCTGCTGGATGTTCAGCGCCGGATCAGTCACCAGTTTCTGGCTCTGCGCCAGATTGTCGACCTTGACGCTGTAGCTTCCCGCTGGGGCAGTGCTACTGGCGCTGGCGGTGAACAGCTTGTCATTGGCGACCGTGGCTTTGGCGCTGGCCTGAAAGGAGCTGGCGTTCTTGATGCTGGAGAGCGCCGATTGAAAGGTAGATAACGCGCCTTTAAAACCACCAAGCGCCGAAATGCGCGTTTGCAAGGCGGCCTCGCGCTGGTTCAACCGGCTTTCAGCCGGGGTGCGCTCGGCGGTGATCAGTTGCGAAATCAGACCTTTGATGTCAATACCGGAGCCGACGCCGGATGAAGTAATGCTGGCCATGATGTTCTCCTCGCGCGGGTACTCGCTGGGCACCGGTCTTTATGAAGCAGAACGGAGTCAACCGTTCAAGCACCGACCAACTCCCGCAATGGCAATATTTTGATTGAATTGCGCTGTGATCAAGCGATGGCCTGTAGCAACTGGCCTTCCATCTTGAGCCGCTTGCTATCCTTACCGGAGGGTGACCGCTCGGTTTGCTGGTTGTCTTCCATTTCCTTAAAAAACTTGGCTAACTCCAAAGCTTTTTCTGACGGAATCTGCCGGATCACTTCCTTGGTTTCCCGATCCACGATCCGCACCACCAATTGCTGGGATTGATCGTCGATTTCAAATTGCAGGTTGGTATTGTACTCGCGCAGACTCTGATTGAGATCCTGAACCGTTTCGGCCAGTTGCTGACGGGTCGGTGCGGGGCCGGACTGCGAATTGGGCTGGCGACCGTCGGGATCCGTGTTCCGTTTTCGCTCAGCGCCGGCGCTGGCAGGGGATTGGGTAACGGATGACTGTGCAGTGGTCAGGGGTTGACCGACCGCGTTTTGCACAGTAGCCGGCGGCGGCGGTTCGGAACGGGCGCCAGTGGCGGGTCGAGCCGACACCGGGTTAGCGCCGGCCAGGTTGCTGATAGTGCCGATGTCGCTCATCACGATCCCTCCTGAATCACTGAAACTGAAAGCGGGGTTTGAGCGTTAGTTTAGCCCAAACCCCGCTCTGTTACCTCGTTTGGCTTACCGCAACAGCGACAGGATATTCTGCTGCGACTGGTTGGCCTGAGACAGCATGGCGATACCGGCCTGGGACAGAATCTGCGCCTTGCTCAGGTTCGAGGTTTCCTTCCCGAAATCGGCGTCCTGAATCCGCGACCGGGCGCTGGTGATGTTATCCGACACGTTTTGCAGGTTGCTGATGGTCGAGTCGAAGCGGTTCTGCACCGCACCCAAGTCACCCCGCAGGTCGTCAATGAAGGCCAGCGCGTTGTCGATCACGCTGATGGCGTCGTTGGATCCGGTCTGGCTCTTGATATCGATGGTACCCACGTCGGTGAGTGTTGACGCGCCAGCCCCCGCCAGAGTGCCACCACTTGCAGTCACATTTGTGGTCGAGAAGCTCTTGCCGGATTCGTAGACCACCCGACCACCCACTGTCGAGAAACTAGCACCGCTGGAAAAACCCGATGCAGCAGCACCATTCAGGGCACCATTCTGATCGATCCCCTTTACATCCCATGTACCTGACGCACCTGTCGTAGATGCCCCCTTGATCTGGATGTCATAGCCATCGCTATTTTCGAGAAGGAGGGAAGCTGCGTTGGTCGGATCAACCTTCGCCGTAACCCCTGTCGTACCCGATTTGTCATTGATAGCCGCCGCCAACCCTGCTAAATCGGTCGCGCTGGTTGTAGCACCTGAGGTACTCATGCTATAAGAAATGGTCACGCCCGCAGCGGCTGCCGAGTTTTGTCCTTTCAATTGAAAACTGATCGCCCCCGTGGACGTAACCTGAAAATTAGCCTGAGTGATCGCCCTCGCGGTTACCCCGGTTTGCGCGGTAATCCCATTGATCGCCGTAGCGATTGTCCTCGCACTGGACCCCGCCGCTGCGATGCTAGCGCTGGCAGTTCCCACTGAACCGTTAATGGTTATGGCACCAGAAACTGCATTGCTATTCGCTGCTCCAGAACTGGCCACAGAAATGGAGGCCGATGAAGTAATTCGCTGGGCACCAATCGCACTGGCTTGGGCACTCCCCATGCTGACCGCAATAGTCTGATTATTATTGGCGCCAACCTGGAATTTCTGGGCAGAGAAACTGCCATCGAGCAGGGTCTTGCCGTTGAACTGCGTGGTATTAGCGATGCGGTTCAGTTCCTGCTGCAATTGGCCCACTTCCTTTTGTAGCGAAGTACGGTCGGTGCCGGTATTGGTGTCGTTGGACGATTGCACCGCCAGTTCACGCATCCGCTGGAGGATGTTGGTGGATTCCTGCAACGCACCTTCCGCGGTCTGCGTCAGGGAAATACCGTCATTGGCGTTACGGGCCGCTTGATTAAGTCCCGTAATCTGCGAGGTCATGCGGTCGGCAATCGCCAAGCCGGCGGCGTCGTCCTTGGCGGAGTTGATCCGCAGGCCGGTGTTCAGGCGCTGCATGGCGGTACTGAGTTTTTCCTGGCTGCTCATCAAGCCGCGTTGGGCGGTCAAAGCGGAAGGGTTAGTGTTAATTCCGAGTGCCATGGCTGCTTCTCCAATTCAAGTGACTGAGAACTGCGGTGGGATTTTGGGGTCGCCTGAAAATGTGGTTGTGGCAAACCCGGTGCTTGTTCTCAGCTATCGGCGGCGGCGGGCCGGGCTTTAGGGGTGGGGGGAAAATTTTCTTTGCACAACCTTTGCCGTTGCTAACCGTCAATAGACTATTTACAATGCTCTGATGATATGCACATTCCGGCACAAAGGTCTCGAACAATTTTTCAGGACCGGCAGCACCGCAAGTATTCAGTCTCAACACGCCAGGCGATTGAGACTGCAACTCGCGAAGCTTGACAGCGCCCGGATTCCCAATGATATGGCATTACCGGGTTGGCGATTACACCGACTAACCACCGGACACTGGTCAGTGTGGGTCAATGGCAACTGGCGCATGACTTTTGCTTTCGAGGCTGAAGATGCCGTGCTGGTGGATTACCAGGACTATCACTAGGAGAATGAAAATGACTCGCATATTTAACCCTCCCCATCCAGGAGAGGTGTTGCGTGATGGGGTTTTCAACGGAACCGGCATCACCATCACCGCCTTTGCTCAGCGAATTGGGGTAACTCGCGTGACCCTTTCGAATGTGCTAAATGGCAAGAACGGGATTAGCGCTGACATGGCGGTGCGCCTCGCGGCAGCGCTCGGCGGCAGCGCCGAATCGTGGCTGAATCTGCAACTACAGTACGATTTAGCGAACTCAGAAATGGCGCTCAAGGAGACTGTCGCCAAAATTCAACCGATGGCGATGGACTTCACCACAAGCGATCAAATCCCAATACGGTAGCGCGAGTCTTTTTGCGGGAACCATCGAGTTGTTAGACGCCGACCGGAACCGCGAAAATCTCTACAAAGCACTGACGCTGGGGGTTCTCCAGGAGTCCGATGTGAGTTGTGGGATTGCCGCATCGAACCACCCCGTCGACTTCGTCGCCACCCCTCCTTGTCCAAGGAGGGGAAGGGTTAGCGCTAACGGTCACGCATCGCCGTATCGTTCAGCGGAGCTAGGGTAGCAAACGCCGCGGCCAAATTTCCTGAAAAGATGATCCGCAAATGGCTCGATCATTTCCTGGTTCGTCATACCCGCGAAAGCGGGTATCCAGCTTTTCAGCGGCTGACTGGATTCCCGCATACGCGGGAATGACGGAAAGCGAAATCAGGGCGTTATTGGTCTGGTATTTTCTTTGTCCGAAGTCGCCTGAGCATACGGTAGGGGTCGCCATTCCGCAGTTGATCAGCCAGCGCCTTCACTTTTACTCGGCCTCTGCAATGCCTGCTCTAAATTGCGCTGGGCCTCGTTGAAATCAGGTCGTAACGCCACAGCCTGACGAAACCGGGCAATGGCTTCCTCCCGGCGGCCCAGTTCCAATAATACCTTGCCCAGATTATTGCAGGCCAGCACATGGCCGGAATTTAACGCTAGTGTTCGTTGATAACTATCCACCGCTTCCTCCAGTCGTCCTAAACCCTGTAGCGCTTTGCCCAGATTGTTGTGATAGGTATCCGAGTCCGGGCTTTCCCGCAATGCCTGGCGGATCAGCCGCTCCGCAGTCGCATGATCGCCGCGCTGCGAATAAATCACCCCCAGCAGATGCAGCGCGTCGATGTAGGCCGGTTCTGCCTCGAAGACCTGACGATAGACTGCTTCGGCATCATCCAAGCGCTTGTCCCGATGCCATTGCGCCGCCTGCTCCAGCAATTGCTGGTAAATATTTTGAGCCTGTTGGGGTTGCTGTTCCTTCAACCGTTGTTCAGCCAAGGCCATCGCCTGGGTCAGGGTCAATGGCTGTTCATTGATTTGCACCATGAGTTGCTGGTTGCCGCGCATCAGGCTTTGCAGCAGAGTCATCGCCTCATTGCGCGTACTCGGTGAAGTGGATGAACGGTTGGAACTTCTTGATTGGCGGGGTTTATTCGGCACGGGATGGCTCCTTGGCTGGATAAGGTTAAAATTTGGTTAAAAACCAACTTCTATTTAACACTGCTGCGGTCATGCGGCAACGATTGCCCAAGGGGAAATGAACGAACCCTTTTCGGAATAATCTTTTCAGGAAATCGCCTAAATCCAGATGTTCCCTGAGGTTATACCCATTTCCGGTAGGTTTTCGCATTCATGGTTCCCGGGTTCCGTCATTCCCGCGAGTGCGGGAATCCAGTCAGCCGCTGAAAACCGGGATACCCGCTTTCGCAGGGTTGACGAACGGGTTGTTTTTGACCTGAAAAAGATCAAATCTATCGGGAAACGGTATTACAAGCCTCCACCCATCCGATGCTGATCCCGATCACGCTGCACTTGCCGAGCATTTTCCACAAGCTCCAAGGTTTGCCACCAATTGTCCGCAAAAAATTTCTGAAGCGCCTTCAGTTCGGGTCCTTCCTCAAGCAACGGTTTTCCTGTTTGCGGTTGCCCATGGCTGCTGTCATAGGCCGACAAAAGACCGATATATTCACGCCGTCGTTCTCGCGCCACAACAATGGGGGGTAAGCCGGAGTGGATGACGGGTAGATTGGCGACCAACCGCGCCATGCGCCCGTTGCCGTCAAAAAATGGATGAATTCGAGTCAGCCCTAAATGTAGGCGAGTATAGGCTGATAAAGCGGCTTCCATCTCTAAATCGACCGCACAAAAGCGATTCAGTAATATCAACCAATCCGCCATCAAGACAGGAACCTGTTCGGGACGAGCATATTCACGCCAAGCCTGGCGATTGTTTTGATCCAGATAATAGGTTCCATTCGGTTCGTTTTTCCATGCCCCTATCGGGCTGTAGATATCAAAAATGATCTCCGTTTGTACAGCCCGATGCAATTGAAATAAATCAGCTTCTACAAATGGCGTGGCGCGTTTAACCCAATCGTAAATGAGTTCAATGGCTCGAGCATGGCCGACGACTTCGTAGTGATCTTTGAGGGGTTTACCCGCGACGGTGAGTCCTTCCGCCAAGACAAATGCGGTATCGCCAAGCGTCAGGCTGTTGCCTTCCAGAGCGGTGGACGTATGGGTCCACAAATCCCGCAGTTGCGCCCGCAAGGCGATCTGTAAATCGCAATCAAGTCCGGCAAACAAGTCTTGTTGAGCGCTCATGGGTATCCATCTCGGTATCAATGCCGCGAAACGCCTGATCGTAGCCCTGTAGCCAGGCGAGTTCCTGGGGTATCTCCTGTTCCACGGTCTGCTGAATCATGTCCCGTAGAAATTTGACCTCGCCATCCGCGGCAAAGTAGCGATAGGGTCCGGGGCTTGGATGGCGTTCGATGTCCGGCCCCTCGTCAAACCGCCGGAAATCCCAAAGCCGGGTGACCGGTTCGGAAAAGTGGGTGAGGATCTGATGGTAGCGGGGAATATGTTTCATGATCACCGCAGAAACCGGGATCACTAGTTCCGGTGACGTCAGCCCGGAGCGATTCAGCACATGGTGAATGATGTAGCGGTGCAGTCGTCCGTTACCATCCATGAACGGGTGGATATAGACTAGGCCAAAGGCAGCGCAGGCAGCTTTCACCAGTGGGTCGATCTCACGCTGGTCATCATTGACAACGCCTCCCAGCCCGCCATGGTTTCGCGCAGCGTATCCGGCGGGTGGGGCAGGAACGTGATGCGCCCGGCAGCATTCTCCAGCCACTTCTGTCGGGTTCGATAGCTGGCCTCCTTGGCAAAATCATGCCTGACGATGGCGTTCTGGATTTCGACCAGCACGTCTTCGGTCAATCGGGGGATGTCAGCGGCATGGCGCAGGATCTGGATGAACCGCTCCTCCTTGCTGGCGCTCGGCGTTTCTCGTTCGATGGCGAAACTGCCTCGGGTCTCCGACAGGTATAGATATTGGAGAGTGCGCTCATAGTGGTTAGCGGCGCGCGTCATCTCCGCGAGAGCCGCCGCGCGGGCCAGCATGGCCTCCAGCCAGCCCGGTTCGGGGCAGCCATTCCGGCGTACTACCGGGCAAAACCGGGGATCACCCAGGGCATTATTATTGACCCGCCAGGTTTGGTCTCTGACGGGGTGGCCGGCAACGACGTACAAACCGGGATCGAACAGATCCACATAGCGGGCCGTCGGTTTGATGCCAGCATCCAGTGGCGCGCTGGTTAGCCACTCCCACAGGCAGGCGATGCGGCGGATGTACTCGCCATTGGGGTTTTCACGCAGACGGATAACGATGGCGTCCCGGCCAATCTGCGGCAAAGCGGCGGCGATCGTCGCTAAATCAATACCTTCGTGGCGGATGGCGAATTCCAGATGGCCGAGCGGTGTGTCAGTGAGGGCGACTCCGGTGGGAAAAAGGATGCGCTGGTCCGTATCGACGCGACGATTGACTGAGGCGGCGATGTACGCTGGCATGGAAGGTGGGCAAACGGCAAGTTTCAGCCGGTTGATCAAGGCGCTATAACCGACCGGCTTCATCCGTGATGGCCTCGAAATTTGTTCACTGTACTCGAGATATAGTCAGAAAATGCAAATTTTTCTTAGGAACATCGAATTCTTATCTCATTCCCCAGTACGGCCCAAATTTTTCGGGTCATATTTCACCGATATGAGACGCCAAGCGATCAATCAGACCAAGATGATAGAAAATGCCTTGCTTTCGCATCTTCTCCGCCTCAGCCCGGAACGAAGGGATCAGTCCTGCCGTCTTGGCCTTCACCAGAATGCCCAGCGTACCGGTTACTTTTAAACCCAGATATTCCGCCAATCGACGTCCCTGACGTTCGTCGATAATCACCCAGTCAGCGCCATAGATCAGCGCCTGAGCTAATACCTGTTGCTCTCCCCGATCCAGCGTCATCAGAATGGAAGAAGGTTCGATGAACTCATCAGCGCCCGGAATAATCCATTCCATTGAAAAGAGCGACGGGACATGAATTAGTCCACCTGCTGCACACTCATCAATAACCGCTATCGGTGCCCGAATCTGCCCAAAAAGTTCTGGCAACAAATGCAGTCGATCAACGCTTGCCAGCGCGATGATCGGCGTCGTATTGCAATAAACGATCACAGCAACGCTATCTCTCGCGTAAAATCATCCGCGTTGTTCTCAAGCAGAACCGCGCCTTCTTGCATGGCCATTAACAAAAAATGGATTCGCGGCATACCTGTCCAGCGCGCCGCCATCCCCGAGGACAACTTGCCTTCCCGAAACAGCGCCAGCGCAGTCTGCCACTTCATCAAACTGGAGAAATGTTCGGCATCCATATGTAATTCAATAAGAATCTCCGACGGACATTCAACCTGAATGATATTTAGCATCCATCACCTCGCTTCGTTCAAGAAAAACCCAATTTTCAATCCGGCAGCAGTGCTTTCATCCATTCATCAAGGTGTTGGTCCAGCATCCAGTTCGATAGGACCCATTCACGCAATTGCTCTCCAGCGGTACGGGTCGCGTCCAGATCATGAATGTGAGAGCGGATGGCGTCGATCCAGGCTTTGGGGTTGTTGGGGACGCGAGTGACGGGCGCATTCCGGTACGGCAGAACATCCGTGGCAATGACTGGATAACTGACTGCGCCATATTCCAACAAGCGCAGATTGCTCTTGGCCGAGTTAAACCGATTCAGTTCAAGCGGTGCAATCGCCAGATCCAGATCGAGCGCGGCCAAGCCTGTCGGGTATTCATCGAACGCAACGGCGTTATGCACTTCAGCAACGTGATAGCGGAGTTTAGGCGGACACAGGCCCATGAAAATCCAGTCTACTTCATTGGCGGTTGCTTCAACCACCGGCAGGATAAATTCGAGATCGCCTTGGTGTTGCTGGGCGCCGGCCCAACCTACTCGGGGTTTACGTCGCTCTTTCTTGGGCGGTTGCAAATTGCCCCAACGCGAACGCTCCAGGTAGTTGGGAACCACGCGGATATCGTCAACCATGCCGCGCATCGCTTCAGCAATGGATTCGGTGGTCACAATCGCCCGGTGGCATAGCGATACTCCGCGCCGCACCCGCGCTTTGGTGTCCTTACCAAAATGTTTATGTGCTGCGCTTTTTTGCGGAACGGAAAACACAATATCGTCTTGGCCGAAAACCCGGAATAGATCGGGCAATAATTCGGCATAATTTTGCAGATCTTCCAGATGAAAGTCAGAGAAGGCATTTTGCAAAAATAAAACCGTCGGTTTGGCCCTGATCAGTTCAGAAACAAAGGGCATGAATCGCCGATCGCTGTTCAGGGGAGGTAATTGGAAACGGCATATCCGACCATTGTCAGCCAATTCTTTGAGTGGCCCCATCATCCGGTATTGTCCAACACCCATTTCATCCGGCGATTGAGCGACAATGCGGGGCAAGGATTCAAAATCAGGATGCCACGGCACGTCAAAATCACCGTCAATCATCCAATCGTGCTGGCGCAGACTCAAATGACGATTGTAGGCAGGGTCGTTGCCCAAGCGAGAGCGCCATTTCTTGATAAAGGCTTTGCGTGAGAATGAATCATTCGGTTCCTGCTGGGCATCGTGTTTGGTGTTAACGTCGCTTTTATCTTGGCAAGCCAGCGTCACAAAAGGCGTCCAGACAATCCGATAACCACGATCACCGAGTTTCAGGCAAAGATCGGCATCATAGTAAAAGTTGGAAAAATCTTTCTCATCGAAGCCGCCGACTTCAAGAAATAAAGCCTTACGAACCAGCATACAGGTAGCAGTTATTGCCGAGAAATTCTGGGTCAGTTGGGCGCGGCCCATATACCCGGATTCCGCTAACGGTAAATCCAGATTAATTGGGCCTACGGTACCATCGATACCCAGAATCAGACCAGCGTGCTTAAGCCGTTGATCGAACGAGACCACTCGGCAACCAACCGCTCCCACATCGGTACAAACGCCTATCGCTGTTAAGCGGGTTAGCCAATTTTCCTGCAAAACGGTAGCGTTATCATTTAGCAATAACAAAAACTGACCCTGCGCTTGCCGAGCAGCAAAATTGCGGATTGCCGCATCATTGAATTTTTGTGAAGAGTGCAACACCCGCACCCGCGAGTCGTTATTTGATAATTTAGCAAGGAACGTCTGCACAGAAGGTTCGACATGACTGTGGTCAATTAAAAGAATCTCGAAACTTGGATAATCAGTTTTTTCCAGTAGCGATTCCAAACAGGATTGAATCCTGCCCAGTTGATCCTGAATCGGTACAATAATGCTGACCATCGGTGGACAAATTGGCAATTGATAGTCGATGAACAGCGTACCGGGTAGTGGACCGTCACCTATTCCAGCGGTGATGCCACAACGCGCCAGATGCTGTTGTACGAGCAGACGAGCAAGTGCAGTACCGGCGTATTCTTCAGCCAGTATTTCGGGAACATGAACAAGAATTTCGTCGATATGAGCGACAGCAGTTGAATCTTGCTCGACCGCTAAAAGAGCGGCTCCATAGTTGCGCGCTAGTCCTAGCGGCAGAATCGCGATCCGTGGATCGAGCATCAGCGGTTTGCGGATTAGTGTCGCCGCACCGATGTAGGGGTTTGAACGCAGTAATTCGATATTGATATCTGGTTTCAGCTTTAGCTGCGAGTATTCGCCTTCCGTGTTGATAATATCCTCATCAGTGTATAACAACAGGGTATTGGGTCGATTAAGTAGGTGCAGGCCAGCTAGCAAAGTGAATGCGGGTGAAAAACTTAGACCCGCTGGCGCACAGATAAACCACGCCGCAGGACTAGCCGTGACTATAGCGGTGATGGCATCAGCTTGTTGTTGAGAAGCAGTCTGAACCCATTCTAATACTTTGCTAGATTCAAATCGTGGATCGGGGCAAGCATGTTCGGAAAATATCGTGAGTCGCCAGTTGGGTAACGCTTGGGCAGCTAGATCATCAACCGTGTTGGTAACAAGTTTATTGATGAGTTCAGATAAGATCGTTAGTTGCTCACCTTGACCGCTGTAGTTTACAGTTAAAAGAATATGTATGTTTTTGATTAATTCCGGCGCTTCAATGCTGTTCAGTAAGCGCTGACAGCGCTCATTATTCCAGAGACGCTCGGCAAGCCATATTAAATAATTCGTTTCTTTAATTTTTTCATGTCCGAAAAATTTATGGCAAATCTCATGAATTTCTTCAGTATTTAAAAAAACCTCACCTTCCTTTTTCATTACTTCTTCAAGTTTGTTTTTTAATCCATCAAAACTGGGCTGGCAATTTATATCACCTAACCATGTTTTCAATTCATTTTCATCAATCAACAGAATTAAAGAGGCAAAGGTTGAGTACTTCAGCGCAACCACAAGTGCAATAGCTTGTAAGCGATCTTGCTCCTGCTTAATAGGGACACCAAAGCTTTCAGCGTAAAAAGCGCCTTCTCTCGTCATGAACCAATGAGCTGAAGCTGCATAACTCTGATGGCTGCAGTGCTGGATAAAAACGACTAGAGAAAGAAAGACATTGACATAGTCGGGTTTAGGTGCCTTGGAAGCATACCAATGCCTTTCCAAAGGCTCCTCGATTTGAGCAACTGAGGAGTATGTATGTTGAACCGTAAGTTGCTTATCGTGACGACGCCAGTACCCACCTACTGTTCCAGAGTAACAACCATAGCCATAAGCATCTTCAAGCATTTTGAACAAAAATTGTTCACCTACTTGTGTCAGTGGGGAATCACAAATCTTCTCGTAATAACTCATCAAGCAATGAGTACGAAAGACTGCCATGTGAAAAGGTATGAAGTTGCAAACAGTAAGGTATGGAGCAATACGCATTAAGCCAGATCGATTTGGCGAGAATGGGTGTCTATTATGTTCGACTACTTGCTTGGAATCTTCCATGAAGTGCCGCCAACTGAAGAAGACGAAGGGTGTCTTTGGAAATTGTTGAAATTGGCGCATAGCGGCTTCGACAAATGTACTTTCAAGAAAATCATCAGCTTGCAGTGCTGCGACAAATTCAGTCTCAACACTTTGTAATGCTAAACGATGGTTATTTTTTGCACCAATATTTTCATCCCTAATAACCAAACTAATACGAGGATCTTGCAAAAATGGTTCAATAATTTCTAGTGTATTATCTGTTGAACGATTATCAAAAATAATTAGCCGCCATTCTGGAGAAGTTTGGTCTACGACAGATTGTATGGCCTCTGCAATGAAGTGAGCATAGTTATAACTAGTTAGGACGATGGTTAGAAGACACTCTTCCTTAGGATGTTGATTAACAAGTGTAGATTGGTTTTTAGGTATTGAAAACTCTTGGTAGGCAGAAATTTTGTATGGAAAACCAAGCTTTACAAGCTCAATGTTACCCAATCTATTCCACTCTCCAAGTGGCTGACCTAAGCAGTGCAAGGAATTTTGCATACAAGGTTTACAAAGTGGATGGGAATACTTAAGCTTTTGCAAATCTTCCTTTGTTTTTTCCAAGAAAGATTTATGAATATTAGAAACAGGATCGTAAGTAATACAACACAAGGCAACTGATCCATCATAATTAATAACAGTTTGCTGGCTTCTAAAATGACAATCTGGCAAATAGACTTTTTTTGCTATTTCAACCTGTTTTTCAATGGGTAACAAAAGGCGTTGATGTAATAAATTGTCATCATCTGATAATTTTTTACCCGACACATAGTTGAGTATCTTTTCAAGAGGCGCAAAACCTGCCCACCCTGGTATTAACTTAAAACCAAGTTCCTGTGCTAATGCAGTTGCCATTAAAAGATCGATATTTAGATTGTCTTTATAAAGATGATAATGCATTTCCACATGAAAATTTTTACTAAATTTTTCCATATAGTATTTCAAATGATAGAGATTTGATTTTACAATATTGATATTCCCTTTATGATGCCCTTTTTGATAAGTTTCCTGATAAAAACCTGATAACGATACGCGAAAAAAAGAAGGGTTTGCCTTAACTATATTTTTTAAATCACAATCAACATTTAAATTTGTTGAAAGCCAAGCAGGAATATCATTTTCTAACGAATATCGAATAAATTCATCTAATTGTGGATGTAAAAAAGCCTCACCCCAATTATAAAGATGAATAATCGGCTGCGATGCACTATCTTCTCTCTTTATTTTCTTTACGATTTCTTTAAAGTAGGCAATATCCATCATTCCTTTGGGTCGAGATTGCCCTTGAAAATCTTGTTTTTTGAAATTCCCAACCGGACAAGAGGGGCATGCTAAATTGCAAGTACCTACCACATCTATAAAATACAACATGTTACTTGCTCCATATAGGAACTCAATTAACATCAAGAAATACGGGTTACGAAACACACTTGTGCAGTTCTGGATTATTGCGTATGCCGCAGATTTCAATCACGAAGTATGTCGAACCCGCTTCAAATAGCCATCCGGTGCAACAGTAATCAACAATTTATGCTCAATATCCTTATCAACCATAAATTCATTATGGGTTTTAAGAAACTCCCAGACTGCCGTTTTGGGGTTATTGCCTTTATCCCAGGGACGATCTGGGAAAGAACCAGGCGATATATCTTCGATGATTGTGTCAAAAACAACGCAATAGTTATTGAGACTCACTAATGGAGCGTAGGCGTTCAGTTCCGCTAGAACGTGGTCATGTGTATGCATCGAGTCCAAGCAGACTAGAATCCGTTGATAGTTTCTAGCGAAAGCGTGAACCTGGTCAACAACATCCTCCGCGATAGAAGAACCTTCAATCATCTTAATACGATTGCTAAGAGGATGATCTTCAATCCTGATGCGATTATGTTCACGAATGTCAACGTCGATACCAAGCACCCATCGCTTAGGCAAACTTGGATTAATACATTCCTTGTTTTTTATTGCTTCGCATAAATCTAACAAAGCAAGCATTGATGCACTTAACATCAATGAACCACCTCGGGCAATACCAGTTTCAATAATAAGATCAGGTTGAGTTTTCCAGATGATCTCTTGCAAAGCGATCATCTCTTGTGGATACTGGATAATAGGCAACCCTATCCAGTCAAAATTATAGGAATACTGTGTACGTAAGCTTTCATGGAGAAAATTATCCGCCGAATTTAAAAGTGAAGTATCACACGAGTAAACAGCGATTCGCTCAGTTCGTTCTTGCAGAAAATCTTGATGATCGTCTTTCATACTTCAGTCTCTAAGGAGTAGTTAACGGCTTATAAACGCTACTTCTGGAATAACACGACCGCATCATTAAGTAGTGATTGATGCCATCAGTCACTATCAATTCTTCTGCCCACTATCGTAGGATCACTGAATTCGAGACCGTATTCGCTCCTAAACTCTTCTAATAAATGTAATTCTAAATCCATAAACATTTGATTTTCAAATTCCATAGCCTGCTGTAGTAATTTTCCACCTAATGAAAATTCAGCAAATTTTCCGCTTATATAGCTTTCATCTAGCCAAGCCTCAGGAGCTACTCGCATGCCCTCTGGCAACTCGAATATTTTTTTATAGAGATATACCAGCATAGCAAATGCCTTGCTATTAAATCTAATATGTACTTTCATCTCTTTTGTAAAGTTAAGCACAGTATTTTCTCCAAGATTCGGATAATCCTCGATATGATCATCGAACGATTCTTCAATCAAACCCATTTTCAATGACCTGTCATAAAGATCTGTATTTCGGAATGGCCAAAATATCCCACATACTGGAATATCAACACAGCACCTTGCGTTTAGCTTGATTGTTGATAGCATATCCTCTTTGGTTTCCCCAGGTAGTCCACACATATTACATGGCATCCCGTAACCGATTTAAGAAGCTACCAGAACCGCAGCCAACATCAACAACAAATGCACTTTTACGCAGACCTGAGTGATGGAGAATTTCTACTGTTTCAGCTAGGTATGCAGATTCGGCGGGATGCTTGTCTCTCAAACCATAAGAATTAATTAAGTAGTAATCTCGATAAAATGCATCGAAATCTTCAATTTTTGAGGACGTGTCATAATATACGAAGCCACAATCACTACATGCAACCACATTTACTTCACCAGAAATCGGTGTTCCTTCAAATAAAGGGAACGAAAGATGACTCAGAAAAAATGCAGAAGTTGAACAGGAACACAAGGGGCATGCTCTCATAACTAAAATTTTTTCTGACACCGACTTCTCTCTTCGACCATATCAGTCATCTTAGAATTCAAGAAAAGTGCGTTTGCAGTCCAAACACGCCCGGCATCTGTATAAACAAAAGGTAGTATATCCCAAAGCCTGTACCCTTTTGGCTCCAAAAACTCCAATAGATCACGCAACTTCATTTGATTAACATAAGATTCAGCCAAAGTGACCTCTAAATAAATCATCCCAACAGCACCAGTGGTCAGCATTGAAATACCTCCATTGAGAACATCTAGCTCAGCTCCTTGCACATCTATCTTAAGTATGTCAATGCTGTCAACTCCGGATTCATAGCAGACCCTATCAAGAGTGCGACATTCAACATTGATTAAATCAAAATCATATTTATGGTCTGGACTTAATTGTTGAAGCCAAGGCTCAGGAGACAAAAAAGAACTCATTTCTGGCAGGCGCATGATATGAAAAGCCCTACATTCATTTGTACTACCAAGAGCAAATAAATAAAGATGTACATCTTTTAACCATCCATATGAATTTTTTAATTCATCAAAAACATAGGGAACAGGCTCAAAACTATATACACGGCAATCGGGCAGTAGCTCTCGGTAATTTAAAATACTTTGTCCTCGATTAGCGCCGACATCAAAAATTAGCGGTTTTTGCACTTGACACGCGGTCAATATATCAACTTGTTTAATAAAAATTTCTTTTTCTTTGGATTCCAAATAAATACCCATAACTTACCTCGTTTAAATCACTAAATATGAGTTGTTATTATAATCATATTTCATAAGCTGGCAAATCATGTCTGCCGTATAAATAGACTTAGGTATGAGAATAAATTTTTCATTAAAATTAATTAAATTGGCAGAAGAACGTATCTCAATTCCACGTATTTTTCGACCAATTTTTGCTGAAGATACATCAAAAAGCCCCTTTAATCGTTCCAGAATTTCGGGATGCATACCAAGAATCAACATGGCATATTGCGACAAACCCCAAAGAAGCAAGTCTCTATTAGTCGACAAAATTTCTGCAATTTGATCCCCGGATACTGGCTGAACAGGTAATCCATTAGCCAGATACATAGCTAACCCTGAGTCTGAAATATTATTTTCTACATTTTCCTCCCTCTGGCATAAAACATATAGACAATCCATCTCGCTACCTTCACCAGGCTGGAAAGACCATGTATCGACAGCCATTGGCGCTAGCCCAGCTTTCTGTATCATGGCTAGAAAATGTGAGCGATCAAAATGATTAATATGTTCAAAGTAAAACCAAGACCAAGGAATCACTGCATCAAGTAAAACCGCAGTATTCGGAACCTCAATATAAAATATAGCATCCGGATCAGACGCTGAAACTATTTCGCGTAAGAAAGACAGCGGATCATAAAGGTGTTCCAGTACATGACTCACCACAACAACCGACGGTGCTTCAGGTAACTGCTCAATGCGTTCAACGACCGACAGCCCTGCTATGCTCCCCACAAAATCGCGGCAAGCGTTCGATGCTTCTAGTCCAAACAAAGAGCTATAACCACGATCCCGAAGATACAGCAATAACCCCGCTTTGCCACAACCCACATCCAAAATCGTTTGAGTGGGGTCCAACCACTCATCGAGTCGCTCCAGCAACCGCTCATAGCGAGCGCACTCAACTGGAGTACTACCTCCTGAACCCGCCGTAGTAGAGACCGAATAATGATCATTGCCTCTGTAGTAAGCTGCTAATGCTTCGGAACCTTCACTCAAGTCATTAAAAACAAATCCGCAAGACGAACAAGCCACTAAAGGACTCACTCCTGACAAACCAAGATCATCAAACAAAGCATAACGAAGCGGGCGGATTAGCCAGCCTTGTGCAGTTCCACATAACGGACAGGGTCTATGAAATAAAAACTTTTCCATCAGGCGACAATCTTATTGAGCAGGCGGGCTTTATCGCTCTTGAATTGTAGAGAATCAAACACCTTCCGATAATAGCGTAGCTCATCCATACTCATTTGATAGGGCTTAACAAAAAAGCGTGCTTCATCCTGAACTGGGTCAAGGTTAATGGCACCTTTCCATAAATCTTCAGGCTTAAAAGAATCCAGAAAAAGACCATCATCCTGAGCTTGTTGAAACACTTTGGTTCCTGGAAAAGGAATAATATTAAAAACATAATTCAAGTCGAGTTCCAAATCTTCAATCATCTGGCGGGTATCTTCCAAGGTCTCTACAGTATCTTCCGGGAAACCCATAATAAACATACTACTGGTAAACATTCCATGGCGCTTCAATGAATCCGACACCGCGTAAATCTTATCACGAGACAGCTTTTTTCCGACTAAGGCACGCATTTGATCATTACCATGCTCAATAGGTAAACGAACAAAAACACAGCCCGCTGCCCCCATAGCACTGATCACCTCATCATCAAGCGCTGCCAGATAAGTACCACAGGTCGTTTCCCATTGAATATTCAATCCACGACGAACAATATCATTGCAGATAGTCAAAATATGCTTACGATTAATATTAACGTTATCATCAATAAACCCAAAATAATTCTGGCCCCATTGCCGATGCAATTTTTCAATTTCATCAACGACTTTTTCTGGAGTACGAAGCCGCAGTTTACGTCCCATAGTGGTATAAATCGCACAAAAATTACAGGTAAAGGGACAACTACGAGAGGAAAGGATCGGTACAGATAAATTAAATTTCAAGCCCTTTGGATTATACCAACTGGAAAGATCAATATAGTAGTCGGGGAGAGAAATCAGATCCCATGCTGCCTCAGGTAAATCATCAAGATTGACGTAGCTCAATCGCTCATTTATAAGAATCTCCCCATTTCTCCGAAAAGCCAGCGACTGAATATGATCGAGATTTTCCCTATTTCCTACAGCAAGTGCGTTAGCCAATTCAACAATCGTCTCCTCTGCTTCACCGACAGCTACAAAATCAAAAGCATTACTATTTTGCAGAATTTCACGAGGGAAAAGGCTGGGGTGAGCGCCTCCCGTAGCAATAGGAAGATCCGGCATGACCACACGGATAGCCTCAGCCAATTCTAATACCACCGGAAAATGCAAAGTAGTAAAACAGTTAATACCAACGAAATCTGGATTTATTTCAGCAAGCTTAGCGAGCGTTTCGTCTATATAATAGCGCTCTGAATTAACACTATTTCCATTTTTGATTGACAGATCAAGTATATATGGCTCATGCTCGTGCTGACGCAACATAGCCGCCAAATATAAAAGTGGCACTGGAATAGTCCCTTTGGAATCTTTGAGACCTTCGAGTTTGACTGGCGCAATGAGCAGGACTTTCATATCAGCTCCATCTAAATACTAAATTACAGCGAGTTAACAGCATCATAAATCAATCTAAGACTACTGGATTAAACGCTTCGCGCATCACAGAGCAAAGCTTGGCAATCGGTACATCATCCGGGAAACAGGATTGGTAATGAAATAGAGAACCCCGCGTATCGGAAAAACACGCGACCGGTAATTGCCGAATCTGCTCACCCCATGATTCTAGGCCATTCGTTACCACACTACGCAACACCCTGCCAGCCATCGTACCTTCCCAAGCATCAAGCAACAGATTTAACGAATGCGACTCTACAGGAGCAAGCGTAGTTGAACCCTGTAGGAAACGCAGTCGCCGCGCCAAACTCATCCCCTCTTCATAAATGACGTGCCAAGCATTCACCGTCTCCCGGATGGAAAACCGGACAGCAACCCACTCCTGCGCCTGCTGCGCTAATATTTCCAACCAGGGCCGATTCGCATGAAGCTGACGCAAGGCTCGCACATATTCCCGCTCATCAGCACACACCAAACCTGTACGACCATCATCAACGATATAGCGTTCGCAACCCGTATCGAGAACCACGGGTACCGCGCCAGCCGCCATCGCTTCCAACAACACCTGCTCACCCGTCCCATAATGCTGAGTATTCAGCGGGTAGCCGAACACATCCAACGTCACCATCAAGTGCAGCGCATCTTCAATCGGCCCCAGAATATCGAAACGCTCTTCCACCCCTGCTTCGACCACCTGCCGCCTCAAAACTTCATGGCGGGGACCCCCAGCGACGATAAATCGGGTATTCAGTAACCCAGTCGCCAAGCAAAGCTGCACAAAGTCAGGATGCATTTTCGCAGCATCGACTGTGCCGATATATCCCACCCGAAAAACACCATCCGCACTTCGAGTACGCTCGGGTAAAGTCGGCACACCTGCACAACTCTGAATCACACGGATATCCACCTCCCCTTTAGCTAAGGGCTGAGCCAAAGCGGGAGCCTTCCGACTCCAAGGTGTTGCCAGTGCCAGTATATCAGGGTAATCCGCCAACCCCAAAGGAAAATTCTGTGGAGGATAATGGCCGTTGACATGACTCCAAAGTATACAACGAAACGGCGGCCAATCCGGTCGATGCATAAAGTCATTCAATAACGGATGATGCCACCAGTGCAGATGCACAATATCCGCATCCGCCAGCAATCCTCGAAGAGCCTCATCCTGACCCCACAGGCGATCCACCGCCAAAACGCCCTCAGCCGCCGTCCATTCAGTCATGCGGTCATTAAGATATTCCAGACAGGCCAGTCGGTGTTCAAAGCCACCCTGTCTGCAACTTTCCGACACCAACGCCCGCACCACAGTACCTACTCCTCCCCCATAATGAGGGGCAAAATGCAGAACGCGGATCGGGCGGCGCAACATTCAGATTAACCTTGCATATCCGCTGTGATTGAAACGTCCGTATCCAACCGGGCATAGGAACTGCAATACTGATGAATGCCATGGCTGGAACAGCGCTTACATAAATCCGAGGCGTAACGCCGAGTCTGGATATCGTCCAAAGAAGTCGTCAAATAATCTTGAGCAACGATATTAGCTTCTGGGTAATAATACATCATACAGGTGCTGACTGAAGCATCCCAATTGATATTAACGCAGCGCAAAGCATCACAAGACAGGTGGGCATAGCGACGGGCAATATCAATGCCTTGATCAAGATTCAGCAACAATAGATCAGCCGCCTTTTGCGCAGGTTCAGGCAGAGGATGTCCCTCACAGTGCGCCAACACATCATCCAGAGACACCAGATAAGCATAAACCGGGTGAAGCTCCAGATTCAGTTCCTCACATAATGTACGAAAGCGCTCCAACCCCTCGCCCACGCTATGCTTATAAAGATGGTAATACACCTCCACCTTCATCTCCGGATGATATTCGCGTCGCAACCGAGCTACTTCGCGCAAATGCTCCAGGAAAACAGACCAGCGCCCCTTAGTATGGGTAATTTCATAATCCTCACCCCAACCGGAAGCCGAAATTCGCAACCACTCCGGCTTGGCGGCTAAAATCCGCGCATAGTCCACCTTAGCGTTCAAATTACTGGAGATTGCGCAACGCACCCCTTTCTCATGGGCATAGGCAATAATTTCCGGCAACTGTGGGTGTAGTGTCGGCTCACCCCACTGATAAAGTTGGATATTACCGACAAAAGGACTCTCTGCCACGATCTTATCCAGTACCCTCTGGAAGGTTTCCAAGGGCATAAAACCCAGCTTACGCTCGTCTGGGGAACGAGTAGCACGGGGACAGGAAATGCATTTAAGATTACAGGTACCAGAAATATCAACCGAATAATCAACAGGTTTAAGCCGAGTATAACCCAAAAAATCCCGGCCTTCTAACAAGTTAACAGCCTGTAATTGGCTGGCGATGTCAATTTCAAAAAAATAGGAAGCGATAATAACAAAGTGATCATCTCCAAAATCACTAGCGTTAACCATATCAGGCTTACACACCGGCAGACCCATCAACTGCTCACTCTCCCCACGAACGGAACGGTCAATAAATCCAGCAATGTTGATCCGGTGTGAACGCAAAACCTGACAGATACCGCGTCCCTGATTCCCGGCTCCCCAGATCCAGATGTCGCGAGCGCCAACAGTCTGCCTTAGTAAATCAAGTGCATTCTGTACATTCATTGGCTGTCCTCGCTACGTTGCCGCCAGCCTTCCGGCTCGCCATTATCGAGAATCCGTTCTTCCAGATAAACCCCGGTGTAATGATGCAAACCATGACTCATGCAATGGCCGCAAAATGCACTATTCTTCCGCCGCGCCATAATTTCCGTCAACGGTATTTCCAGGAAATCTTGAGCAATAAATGGCTTAAAATAAACACCACAAAATCGCACCCGCCGATCCCAATTGATCGGTAAACAGCGTTCCTCAGGACAAGGTTGCTCCCGGCGACTTTTAGCGCGGGCTAGTCCTTCGTCGATATCCATGAGCATCATATCCAAGGTTTGTTGCGCTTCTGGCGACAAAGGGCGACCTTCTACATGATCAAGGACATTATCAAGAGAATAGAGATAAGCCATATTTGGTCGAAAAATAAATCCCAATTCCTCGCAGAGACCGCGCATTGCAAGATAACTATCCCCAATGCTATGTTTATAAAGATGATAATTAAGAATAATCTGCATATCGGGATGATACACATCCCGCAACAGTGCCAACCGGTGAAGATTCGCCAGAAATTGCTCCCAGTGACCGCCTGTATGACCAATTTCGTAAGCGGAGCCAAATCCTGAAGCAGAAACCTTAATCCAATCCGGTTTAGCAGCAATCACCTCGCGCAGTCCTCGATCGACTTTTAAGTTCGTCGATATCGCTGTCAATACTTTGGCGTCCCGAGTGCAAGCAATAATCTCTGGCAATTGCCGGTTTAAAAGGGGTTCCCCCCAAGCATAGAGTTGAATGCTACCAAGAAACGGGATTTCCCGCAGCAGCTTATCCAACACGCGCTGGTAATCGGACACACTGATAAAACCTACTGGAGGGCGCTCTTCAATGTTGCCCTGTGGACAAGAAACACAGCGCAGATTACAAATTCCGGAGACATCTACACTAGGGTCAAGATCATTCAACTCCCGCGATGGTAAATAATGGGTATGATGAACCAGTCCATTGGCAAGGCAAATATCTTCAATAGCCCGATCGTGATGTCCCGACCCAATCACGATATACGCTTGCCCATCGCGTGCAGCCGCCAGTATGGGTTCCGGCGATATTACCGGGTAACCTAATGCACAGGTTCCCTGCATACTGGGGCTGGAATCAAGAAATCCCTGTACTGGAAGAGCATACCGCTCAAAGGCTCGGCAAACTCCTTGGCCGACGATCATTGCGCCCCAGATATAGACTGGGCGACCATTGATCTTGGTCAGTAACTGCTCCGGATCGATGTCCATGGTTCAGATCATCGCCTTGGGGAGTGCAATACTCATTTTTTCTTCAATCAGCTTTTCATCGCTATACACAACGAAACAGCGGTGAATGCCACGTTCTTTGCAACTAGCACAAAACGCGCTGTTTTCTCTAGCATTAATAATCTCATCGGCTGAAACCTCCAAAAAACTGCCTTCAACCAGGTTAAGATCTGGCTGGTACCACTCCATACATTGGGCGACGCGTAAATCCCAGGTAATCCATAAATGACGCTCGTAGTAGCAAGGGCGATGCCGCTCTGCATAGGCTTTTTCCATAACATCATGGACTTGGAGAAACTGATAATCCATCGTCTGACGAACGCGCTCGTTGACAGGTCGACCCTCGATAATCGCCTCAATATTGTCCAATGGCGCTAGAGCCGCGTGGCGATAACGTAAAACAAAACCCAATTCGTCGCAAAGTTCCTGCCATTTCAAGTAAGCATCACGATTATGGTTATAAATATGATAAAAAACTTCAACCAGCATTTCAGGGTAATAACGATCCCGGTATTCAGCCAGTCGATAAACATTATCGTATAAAAGGCCCCACTTGCCGCCAGTATGCGTCACTTCGTAACTGGATCCCCAGCCGGAGACGGAAATCCGAAACCACGTAGGTCGAGCCGCTACAACTTGTTCGAAATCAAGCTTAAAGCTTAGATTACTGGAGATGGCAGACAATACGCCATATTCATGAGTAATACGGATAATTTCTGGTAATTGCCGATTTAAAAGCGGTTCACCCCAATTGTAAAGAGTAATAATACCTGTGTAAGGATCTTCACGAAGTATTTTCTGAATCAAAGTACGGTAATTTGCCGCCGTCATAAACCCTTTAGTACGATGCTCATCGAAATTTCCACGCGGGCAAGAAATGCACTTCAAATTGCAACTACCTGCAATATCTACTTGATAGTTAAAACGACGAAGCTCACCTTGAATAACGAAATCTTTTTCAATAGAAAAGCCCTGTTCCTGACAGTTACCCAATATTTCATCAGCATGAAAACCAGATGCAATCACAATAAAAGAATCTTTTCCTGAATAATCAGTGAAAAAATTAGCAGGCAACAAAATCTTGCAGCCAAAAACTATACTGCCGATTAAGGCTACACTGCTATCGATAAAGCAGAAAGTATCGATATTATGCCGTTGAAGAACCTGATAGGCTGCATAACCATCATGACGGGCACCCCATATAAAAACCTTTCGGTTGCCTATACGGTGTCGGAGTTCTTCTGGACTCGGTATTTCATTATTTTGCAAAGCTATTTCTCGTTAATTTTAGTAGCTTAAAACTTTAGAATTAGGACTTTCGCTTAGGCCGGCTGATAGGCACGAATTCGCGGGTTTCGTAGTTCGTTACGCAGATAATCACTCCATAAATCGTGTTTAACTTGATAAAGCGTTTTTCCCAGTTTCTTCGCGATGACTTTCAGTGAAAACCACGCATGATAGCAACATGCAAAATGATTGCGTTGCGCCCGTTGTTTACGGCATTGGCACCGTTCAATCCCGGTCAGTTGTTTCAGTTCTCGATGCAACTGCTCTATGCACCAACGCACCTGATTCTCTTTTTGAACCACCTGCGTGTGAATAGAACCTGGGGCGCGATTCGTGATCACCCATTCAATGCCGCCGTTTGTAGCGACTATCTTGAAAAGCTGCACTGTAAACGGAACTTTCTTGAGTTTGACGGTGATTCCTTCCTGAAGTTGTTCTGGGGTCCATTCAATCTGTTGCAAATGAATATACCCTTGCTCTTTATCCAGACTAACGAGGCGATTTTCTTTCAAAGTCGTCACAAAAAATTTGTCAACGCTATGAATATACTTGAGATTTTCCGATCCAGCATACCAACTGTCGAATAAGATTGTTTGCGCCTGAATGCCTTTTTCTTCAAAAGCCTGACGAAGCATCTCTTGGAAATGATCGTTTTTAGTTTTCCCATCAGCATCGGGGTCGTACACCCGAAAATCTAGCGGATGATAGTCTTTTTGATGCGCATGAACCAGATTAACAATCCCAATACCTTTGATTAAGCTGTGCGTGTTTCCACTATATTGAAGTTTCACCATTTCAATTTTTTTGGAATAATTTTTATCCTGAACACTGTCGTCTAAAACGAGATAAGATTCGCTACTATTGTTAATCAGTGGTTCAGCAAATTCCCATAGCGTATGTGCAGTGTGCTTTTCACGCCGCAAAAAATCATTAACGGCATCATGGCTGACTTTCTCTAAATGAGCCGCCAGATTCGTACAGGTATAGTTAATCGGAGTACTGATAACGTACTCTACGTACTGTTGCTTTGTGATTGTCATTCGGCCATAATATCAGATTATGAGGGGTGCGCAACCCCAAGCGAAAGTCCTAAGAATATGTTTCCATAAATTTTAAATAGGATTTATTGCCTCTCTTTCCAGAGTATTAGTCTGGACTTTCAAGCAATCTATACCTCATATTCGGTTTATCGGCAAAAGCCACGGTTTCTTAACCCTGTCCATGAAAAATTTGATCAAACCGCTTTCTACTACCCCAAAAAGCCATCGGCTCATAGTCTGGGTAAGGGTAATAACCAAGATTAAGGTCGATACGCCAACCGTTTTCCTTGATCCAGCCTTCAACCAGCTTACGAACGGAAACGGGCTTTCCTGAGCAAATATTTACAATACCGTTATTTTCAGCCATCTCTGCTAAGGCAATTAAATATTCCCCAACTTTAGCAACCGGTAGATAGTCCCGCAACTGCTCTCCACCAGACATATTGAACACTTTATGACCCTGTTCCACTGCCCTCCTGAGTTGTGGCAATAATGAATTTTCCGCCTGCCCTTCCCCATAAAGGTAAAAGAGTCGCGTCCAAGTCAGATTGAAGGACCACATCTGTTGGAGATATTCAAGCTGGCGTCGAAGCATATCTTTGGCGAATCCATAAGGATTATTAGGGCGTGTTTCCAAGTTTTCATTAAGCGGACCCGACTGCATGCCGTATTCAAAACAGGTTCCAGCAACTACTAGGTTTTTTAACCCAGACTCCACTAGTGCCTTTAGGAATCGATACTGAGCGGGTAATTCTTCTTCAAAATGATGCAAAGACTTGTAATTCGGTAGTCCAGTCCATGCCAGATGAATCAAGGCATCAGGCCGATCCAATAAATCAAATACGTTCGCCGATGGATCTCTCAGATCCATCGAAACAACGGCATGTCTTGAAAGCGGCAGTGGAATTTCTGCCGAGGGCTGACACATCAAGATCGGAGATATTAAGCGCCGTTCCATCTCTGTAATAACATGTTGGCCAATGAATCCGGTTGCCCCGGTGACCGCAATCTTCACGGAATGATTGCCTGGCAGCAGGTGATATAGTCATAACAGCGGTCACCCCAGCCATTAGCAGCATCAGTAGCGTAGGCCACCTCCAACTCGGTAATGGAAGGCTTGATGTAGTGGATGCGCGACTTCATGTCCTAACTTTCCAGTTGCCTTGAGAGTTCGGATAGCACTTGGTAGGCGAATTCCGGGGTCACGTTAGCCGGCGAAGGTTTCTTTGGGTTCTTATGCGCCATCCAGTCACGATATTTCTTAATTTGCTTGGCATCGCCCACCAGATGACCCCCCACCAGTGGCTTAATCAAATCCAGCACTTCCTCGGTGCGCCAGTATTCAATGGCGTCTTCAACCTTTTGGAACAACGCACAGTTAAATGATGATGGCGGATCATCCAGGATCTTCCGGCTCTCGGCTGCAATCTTGGCGATAACTCGCCGCTCGAAAATCGCCCACATGGATAGAATTGCGTGATCGGAAGCCGCCTTGCGACAGGTCTCGACATCAACCTCTATGGCAGGTTGCACGCTATCAATAAAATGGGTGTCCCGCAGCAGACGGAGGTCAGCGCGACGAACCACTCGCAGCGCTACTTTCAAGGCATCCATGGTCATTTGGAATGTTTGCCAAACATCCTCAATGGCATCAGTGATACTCATGGTCAGAGACCTCAGCCAGCAAATCGAAAAACAGCGCTTCATCCAGCTTGCGCCCTCGACTCAGCTTGTGGCTTTCAATCCAATACCAACCCGCATCCTGAATTCCCCGATATAGGGGTTTGGTACGGCTTTCCCTTTGTCCATTCACCACAACGGTTGTCGTGATAGCCGGCCCTCCCGCATCCAAATCGACCAAAATCACTTGGTCCAGCGCCCCTACCATATCGACCCGCCCCTTGGCGCCTATCACCGAAGCGGCCACCGGTACCACTTCAGCAATTATCTTTCCACTGGAATCATGCAGACACAGCTTATCAGCCTCATACTGGCCATAAACCTCCTCGTTGAGCGTCACTTGGCAGCGCGACACTTCGAGTTCTTGATGTCGTGCCCATGTCTCGATATCTGCCAACAATCGCGCCAGACTGGTGCGAAAATGTTCTGGAACTACTTGCGAACGCTCGTTCATTAACACCTCGCGGTTAATCCGGAAAGTACCGCATCTACAGTATCACAGCACCATCAAGCTAATTCATCGAACAACCAGTAACCCGATCCGGGACTGATTCCCCACGACGAATCACTACAGCTTCTTTTAGACTTTGGATTAAATCTTCGAAAAGTGCCTTATCCATCACTCTAAATCCTTAACCAACATTCGCAGTAGCGCCACTTTTTGAACTGTCAGGTTGTCTTTAACCAATGCAGGGTAACTCCCTGGTCAATAGACTAATCCCCGTTATGCTGCCTGACAATTTGGCGAATCAACCACCATGCGCGGGAACAAGCCGGCCGCCGCCGCCATATCCATCAGCGCCTCAAGAGAAAACCGATGGATCTTACCTTGCAATAACTTAGCAATGCGGGGTTGCGTGACCCCAAAACGCCGGGCCGCCTCCGGTTGACTTAGGCGCTGTTGCTGGATGATCTTCTCCAGTTCCATCATCAGCACCGAACGGGCTTGCAGATTAGCAGCCTGCTGCGGCGTATCCTCAATGGCATCCCAGACACTGTAAAAAATTTGCCCCTTCATGATGGTCTCCTCATGAGTTCCTGATAGCGTTTATGCGCCACACCGACATCTTTCTCACTGGTTTGCTGAGTTTTTTTCTGGAAGCAGTGCAAAACATGTACGGCATCCATCAGCTTCGCCAAATAGATGACCCGGTAGATTCCGATCCGGTCCCGGATACGAATCTCTTTGACGCCTTCGCCCACCACCGGCATCGGGTTCCAATCCGAAGGTTCTTGCCCATTCTGCACCTTATCCAGTTGATAACCTGCTTCCCGACGCGCCTCAGTCGGAAACAGCCGCAAGTCATCGAGCGCGCTTCCGTGAAAAACAACAGGCTTCATAGCAGGTTAAAAATAAAAGGTTGCTAAAAAACGTTCAACTCAGGCACCGCCGTGACCCACTGCCCGCCCCACGCTTCAACATAATCTAGCTCCGCCCTAATCTCCTCGCGCAAATTCCACGGCAGGATCAATACATAATCCGGCCGTTCCGCCGCAATCCGTTCCGGGTGAACAATGGGAATATGGCTTCCCGGCAAATAACGGCCCTGCTTGGACGGAGCCGCATCGCAGACAAAGGGCAACAAATCCGGCTTCACCCCGGCATAATTCAACAGTGTATTGCCCTTGGCTGCCGCCCCATAGGCAACCACAGTTCGTCCAGCGCGTTTTTGCTCCAACAGAAAGAGTAGCAGATCATTTTTCACCCGGTTGGCATGAGGCTGAAACGCCCGATAAACTGCCAGATCCTGCAAACCGCCGCGCCGTTCCTCTGCCAGCACCACGCTAACCGCCGGCGACTCAGGACGCGAATCCCCAGCGTGGCAACCATAAACCCGCAAGCTGCCACCATGCGTCGGCAATCGCTCCACCGCCAAAACCCACAAGCTGGCCTGCTCGAAAATCCGGCTGACCGTGTACAACGACAGACAGGAAAAATGCTCGTGGTAAACCGTATCGAACTGAGTGTCCTTGATCAGCCGCAGCAGATGCGGAAACTCCAGCGTAATCACCTCACCTGGCTTGAGCGCAGTCTTCAGGCCCGCCGTAAAATCATTGATATTCGGTACATGAGCATAGACGTTAATTGCCAATAATCAGATCGGCTTGCCGCCCCTCGGCGACCAGCCGTTCAGCCAGCGCTCGACTGAAAAATTTCCGCAGGATCGGAATTCCCAGCGCCTCGGCCGCCGCCGCAGTGCCAGCAGTCGGTTCAATACCCAGACAAGGGATCTTCACAGCAATAAAATTCCGCAATAAATAACCATCATTAGCAGCGACCTCGATCACCCAACTATCGCGCCCCAAATTCAATCGCTCGCGGATCATTTTGACATAGCCGGACACGTGGTCAAGCCAATTCGAGGAAGTCGAAAAAAATAGGCGTAATCCGGGCGGAATAGCTCATCAGCGCGCGCGTAGTCCTCGGTCTGTACCAGCCAGCAGCGGTCGCAAACCCACAGCCGGAGTTGAAAGTATAGCTCAGGCCGGTGCAAATCATCGGCACTTAAATAAGTGTTCGACGGCGGTGCGAAGCCCAAATCCAAAAATAGATGCATCAGCGAGTTACCGCAATGACGGCAATTCATGAGGCGATTCCGGGAAAATCAGCCCCGATCAACGGGTGGCGACGGTCTCGCTCAGATACCTCGGTCACCAGGTGTGGCCAGGCAATCGCAAGCACAGGATCATCAAACCGGACGCCCGCCTCCATCTCTGGCGTATATATCGCTGTTACCAAATAGAGAATTTCAGTACCTGCTTCCAGCGCCTGAAACCCATGAGCGCAACCCTCGGGAATCACCAACATCCGTGTATTTTCCTGCGTTAATTCCTCGGAATGCCAATGAAGAAAGGTCGGCGAGTCCTTTCTCAAATCCAGCGCCACATCCCACACCCGACCGCGTAAACAACGCACCAATTTCATCTCTGCATGAGGCGGACGCTGATAATGCAGACCCCGGATCACCCCTACCACATCAGTCCGGGAATAGTTCACCTGAACAATCTGCCGACCGCCCAAAATGGTGGATAACTCCCGTTCACAAAACAGGCGCATGAATGCGCCACGACGATCGATAAGGGGCATGGTTTCGACAATTGCCACGCCCTCGATAGTCGTCGGCTGGATTTTCACTGCGTCTCCAAAAATTGTTCAATCTGCGCCCGCGTCGCCGCCCGCATATCCACGCCCGCCCGCTCGGCCCGATACCAGGCCACGGTTTCAGCCAGCGCCCGCGCCAAATTCCAGTGCGGTCGCCAACCCAGCCGCTCGTGCGCCTTGGCGCAATCTAGGCGCAGGTAATGGGCCTCGTGAGGATGCGGCTGATGGTCCGCACACCATGCCGCGCCCACCCCCCATTCTACCGCCAGATGCTCCGCCAACCAGCGTACTGACCGGGCATCGGCCGCGTCCGGTCCAAAATTCCAGCCCCCAGCATACGCGGGTCCTTCGATAAACAATCGTTCGGCCAGCAGCAAATAACCGTGCAACGGTTCCAACACATGCTGCCAGGGTCGAATCGCGGCCGGTTGACGAATTCGCATCGGCTCTCCCGCTTGCCAGGCCCGGATCAGATCCGGAACCAGCCGATCCGCCGCCCAGTCACCGCCGCCGATAACATTTCCTGCACGGGCGCTGGCTACCGCAACCCCATGCTTTCCATAATCGTCCGGGTTAAAAAACGAACGACGCCAAGCAGCAGTCGCCAGTTCAGCACAGCCCTTGCTGCTGCTATACGGATCGTAACCGCCCATCGCCTCGTCTTCGCGATAGCCCCGGCGCCGTTCACGATTTTCATAGCACTTATCGCTGGTGACGATCACCACCGCCCGGACTCCACCCACCTGACGGACTGTTTCGAGCAGATGCACCGTACCCATCACGTTAGTCGCGTAGGTTTCGACCGGTTGGCGATAGGATTCCCAAACCAGGGGCTGTGCCGCCAGATGAAACACAATTTCTGGCTGCGTCTCCTGCATGGCCTGTTGCAAACCGGGCAGGTCGCGGACATCAGCGATGATCGACCGCATCCCCTCACTGACCCGCGCCGCCTCAAACAGACTGGGGCGAGTTGGCGGATTCAGCGCGTAACCCGTTACTTCCGCCCCCATACTTTGCAGCCACAGCGACAGCCACCCGCCCTTGAAGCCCGTATGGCCCGTCAGTAATACCCGCTTGCCTTGCCAAAATTCCGGCGTCACGTCCAGATCTTCCACGGTGCCTCACCGCTCGCCCATAGCTCCTCAAGATAAGATCGATCTCGCAGGGTATCCATCGGTCGCCAGAACCCGTGATGCAGATAAGCTGATAATTGCCCGGTTTTCGCCAGATGTTCCAACGGCCCCGATTCCCAACCAACGGCATCACCCTCGATGTAATCCAGCACTCGCGGCGACAGCACGAAAAATCCGCCGTTGATCCAGCCGCCATCGCCCAGCGGTTTCTCCTGAAAATCAGCCACCCGCTCTTGCTCCAGCTGCAAGGAACCGAACCGCCCTGGTGGCAAAACTGCCGTCACCGTCGCCAACCGATTCTGCGCCCGATGGAAGGCGACCAGCGCCGTCACGTCCACGTCGGCTACGCCATCGCCATAGGTAAAACAAAAATCCTGATCATCCAGGTACTGACGCACCCGCCGCAACCGACCGCCGGTCATGGTGTGTTCGCCGGTATCGACCAAAGTCACCCGCCACGGCTCGACATGTTTTTTATGCACTTCCATCTGGTTCAAAGCCATATCGAAGGTGACATCGGACATATAGAGAAAATAGTTGGCGAAGTATTCCTTGACCTGATAGCCCTTGTAGCCCAGGCAGATGATGAAGTCATTGATGCCGTGGGCTGAATAGATTTTCATGATGTGCCAGAGAATCGGCCGTCCGCCAATCTCGACCATCGGTTTGGGCTTGAGGATAGTTTCTTCGCTGAGGCGGGTACCGAGACCGCCGGCTAAAATAACGGCTTTCATAGGCTACTACCCTTGTTGGTGGAGACTTCTGCCCAATAGAGCGATTCCAAAGTTGGAATCGCTCTAAATGTAGCACTTTGGCAGTGGGGTCAGTGTGCGACCTCAAAGACAGCGCTGAGGGTGGAAGCATCGAGCAGGTGTTCGGCCCAGGTTTCGAGTTGATCGGGCGTGGCCTGGGTCAGCCGCTGGCGGGTTTCGGCGGACAGCAGGCCGAAGCCCCGTAGCCTGGATGGAGCGAAGCGGAATCCGGGACGGTTGCTGTCTCACCCCAACAGGATTTCTCAACACATGGTTCATTACCGACGTGCTTATATTCCTGGCGCGAGTTATTTTTTCACGGTCACGTTGCGGAACCGGCGATCACAACTGCTGGTAGAACATGTCGATGTGCTACGAGCGGCAGTCCACACCGTAAAACAGTTATCGCCGTTTACCCTGGATGCCGCGGTGATACTCCCCGATCACCTGCACATGATTTGGACTTTGCCGGAA
>CAIRMO010000081.1 GCA_903879705.1 uncultured Candidatus Competibacteraceae bacterium
ACCGCATCGATACGAGGATTCTCCAGCGCAGTATCCGCAGTCTGTGGCTTGATGCTGGGTTGATTCACTTTGGCAGGGTCATTCATCGCGTTCTCCAACATAATGGGCGCTCCTCGGGTTAAAGCGATTCGGGCGAGGAGCTAATCACCCGAACCGAAAGCCATTGATCGTCTGATCTAGCGGCATTTCCCAACCGACCCTATGGCGCAAACACGGCCATCGGTCCAGGTGGCGAAGGATAGATCCGCCCCGGTCAGGTTCGCCCCGGTCAGGTTCGCCCCGGTCAGGTTCGCCTTGTACAGATACGCCTTAATCAAGTTCGCCCCGGTCAGGTTCGCCTCGGACAGGTTCGCTACTTCCAGCTTCGCTCCGGTCAGGAACGCCTCGTTCAGGATCGCCTCGTTCAGGATCGCCCCGGTCAGGTTCGCCCTATCCAGGTACGCCTCGTTCAGGAACGCCCCGGCCAAGTTCGCCCCGTGCAGGTCCCCCCCGGACAGGTCCGCCCCGGACAGGTCACATTTCGGACAGTTTTTGGTGCTTAACAGCAAGTTCACGTCGTTTTGATCGGCCATGAGCGTCCGATTGGCCGAAGCCGGATTCGCTGGAGACTCCTGCAACTGGATAAACAGATTGACCGGCTTGGCTTCGTTGTGGGCGGCATACAAGCGCAAGCCGTAGCGCCCCGGGGTCAATGCTGCCGAGCCCTGGCGGGTATCGCGATTGACCTGGATCAGCAATCCTCCCGTGGCGTTCCACAGTTCCGCCTGGGCGATGGTGGCCAGCGTCGTCTCCCGGATCGATAAGGCGAGGTTTCCCCCTTTGCTGATCTCAAACCACATCTCATCCACCCCGGCGCTGGCGGTATCGCCCGGATCAGGGGTGGGGGTTCCGTTCACCCCTTCCAGCGCCAGGATGGCTGTTTGGCCGGGCTGGATAAAATGGCCGTCCGGGTGGTGAACGGGATCGTACAGCTCAACCTCACCAACGCCCATTTGCGGGGCCGTCGGTTCCGGTTCAGGGGGTGGGTCGCTGTCATTATTGCAACCCACCAGCAGGGCGCTCAGAAGCAGGGCTAATCGTAACGGGCGATGGGACATGGGAGTTCTCCTTGACGAGAGTAGTGAGCCGGGGCATAGCGTTTGTCGGTAAATTCTGTCGCTCAAAATGACAAAAAACAGCATATTATGTCCTGAAATATGTCGCGTTTTTTTTTTTTTTTTAAGTGAATCATTCTGGGTGTTTGAAGGCGCCTGACGGAAGGGACTGACCGGTCATACCGCTCAATATCGTCAACCCCGCGAAAGCGGGTATCCCGTTGTTCAGCGGCTGCCTGGATTCCCGCCTTCGCGGGAATGACGAAAAGCGAGAACCGTCAACGCAAAAACCTAACGAGAATGGGTATCAGGTCTCGATCAACCGGCGGTACGGGCCGTCCTCGGCCATCAACTGGCTATGGGGACCGCGTTGCAGGATTTGGCCCTGGTGCATGACGATGATCTCGTCGCAATCGCGAATGGTGCTGAGGCGATGGGCAATGATCAGGCAGGTACAACCGCGCCGGCGCAGGTTATTCATGATCCCTTCTTCCGTCACTGAGTCCAGGGCGCTGGTCGCCTCGTCCAGCACCAGCAGGGTCGGATTCCCGGCCAAGGCGCGGGCGATCTCCAGGCGCTGGCGCTGACCGCCGCTGAGGTTGCGGCCGTTCTCCTCCACCGGTCCCTCGTAACCGCCCCGCCGGCTTAGAATGACATCGTGAATCATCGCGTCCTTGGCGGCGGCGATCAGATGCTCCTGGGGCAGGGTCTCATCCCACAGGCTGATGTTGTCGCGGACGCTGCCCTCAAATAGGACAATCTCCTGATCCACCACCGCCAGCGAATTACGCAGGATGTCCCGGGGGATCGCGGTCATCGGGACGCCGTCGAACTCAATCCGCCCGGACTGGGGTTCGAGCAGACCGGTGATTAATTTGCCGACCGTCGATTTCCCGCTGCCCGAACCGCCGACCAGCGCCACCCGGCTGCCCGGGGTCATCTCCAGCGAAAAGTCGCGAATCAGCGGCGGGTCCAGCGGGGCGTAGCCGAAGGAGATCGCCTCGATCCGCACGTTGCCGGTCAACCGGCGCAAGGGCGCGGTAGCAGCCTGCCGGAGGCCCGCAGTCACCGTTTCGGTCTGGCTGAACTCGGTGGCCGGCGGATAGCGCAGAGTGTCATCCACCTGACTGAGCGAACCCTTGGTCTGTTGCAGGGTTCCCGCGAGGTTGACCAGAATCGTCACCGGCTGATTGAAGAGGATGGTGATGGTCGAGAAGGCCACTAGCATGCCGATGGAAAAGCGATCCACCATGGTGAAGTAGCCGCCGAGCACCAGCACCGCCGCCGCGGTCAGACTGGCCAGCCAGGTCTGGAGGGCGGCGATCAGGGCTTCACGCCGGGCGATCTCCTGCTGGGCATTGATATACAGCGCTTGCAATCCGGCCCATTGCGCGAAAAAGAAATCATCGGTGCCGGTCGATTTGAGGGTTTCCATCATCCGTATCCCCTGCATCGTCTTGCCGGACATCTTGACCATTTGCATGGCGACCTTTTCCGAAGCCTCACCCATCGCCTTGCGCAGATGGCGGAACAGGAGGGCATTGAACAGGGTCATGCCGAGGCAGAGCAGGGTTAGGGCGACGCTGTATTGCAGCATCAGCAGCGTCAGCATCAGCAGCAGGGTAAGATTGATCAGCGCCCGGGACAGGCTCCGGGTGGCGGTCAGCACCAACTGGTCGGCCAGCCCCACTCGGCTGCTGATCATTCCGGCATAACGCTGACTGAAAAAGACCACCGGCAGGCGCAACACGCGCCAGACCATCCGGCTGGACAGGACGATGGACAACTTGGCGGTGATCGCCGCCATCAGTCGCCCATGCAGCCCGGCCAGGAAGGCGACCAGCGGCACAACCGCCCCCAGCGTGAACGCCAGTGGATAGACCCAGTCATCCAGTCGTTCGATGAGGATGCGGTCGAGATAGACGCGCTGGAAACCCGGCAACAGCAGACTGAACACCGCCATCAGCAACCCGGCCAGAGCCAGCAGGGTCAGGGGCCTGACCGACTGGCGGGCCATCGCCCACAGGCTGGGCAGAATGGCGGGCGGCGATCCGCCCGGCTGAAACTCGGCAGACGGCTCGAAGGTCAGCACGATCCCGGAAAACATGCCGTCGAACTCGGCCTCGGTCGCCGTCCGGCGGCCACCGCCGGGATCGTTGATCTGGAAGCCTGCTTTCGTCATCCCCTCGAAAACCACAAAGTGGTTCATGTTGACGAAGAGGATGGCCGGGGTCGGCAGACTCGCCAGACCGGACGGCTCCAGGCGCTTGCCCTGCGCTTTCAGCCCGAAACTGCGGGCGGCTTTGACCACGTTGATCGCCTTGCTGCCGTCACGCGATACCCCGCACCGCACCCGCAACTCCTCCAGCGGAACCCATCGCCCGTAATGGGCCAGCACCATGGCCAGAGCGGCAGCGCCACATTCCAGCGCTTCCATCTGGAGAATCGTCGGGGTGCGCACCACCCCTAGGACCGGTTGGCGCGCGCTCATAAGGCTTTGAACCAGCCGAAGACATAATCCATCGCCGGGAAGATGAGGCTGATGATGTGGATGCGCTCCACCACCACCTCGGTCCGGGCCAGGGTGCCGGGTTCGATGCGAATATCCGGCCCCTCGCCCGAGGTCCAGGCATAGCCGCTGGGCGTTGTTGCGTCCCGCTGCAATTCGACTTCGACCTCAAAGGGGGTGCCGGCCTTGAGGATTTCTTCCACCATCACCGCATTCTTGAGGCGGCGCAACAGCCCCTCGCGGCTGGCCGGCAGCTCGGCGATCCGGATCACCTGGCCCAGAATGTAACCCTCCAGTTCAAACTTGACCGTGGACGGCGAGACCCGGGCGGCCATGCCGGCTTTGACCTTCTTGCCTTCGGCGGCGGGCAGGTAGGCGATGGCGGTCAGCCGGGCTTCCCCCGTGTCATTCACCAGCAGGCGGGCGATGACCTGGCCAGCAACGACCGGGTCATCGACATCGACCCCGATCTCGGCAATCGCGCCGGCGGTGGTCGACATGACTTGGCGATCGCGCTCGTATTCGCGGCGGAGGTTGTCGGCGTGGCGGGTCAGGCTTTGCGCCCGGATGCGGAGATCGGCCAGCTCCTGACGCTGTTTGCCGGCCTGCTGCTCGCGTTCCAGGGCCAGTTCGGTGATCCGGTTGCGCGCTGTAGCCAGTTCATTATTGACCAGCGCCAGTTGCGTCTCGGTCTCAAACAGACTGAGGGCGCTGAGGATGCCCTGATCGCGCAGCCTGGATTCCCCCTCGCGGCGCTTGGCCAAGGTCGCGCTTTGCGCCCCGAGGTTGGCGACCCGGTTTTCATAAGCGGCGCGCGTCCGGGCCAGCAGATCGGCCTGAATCCGATCCTGGGCGGCAAATTCTGCTTGCAGGGCCTGAAAGCGATCCTGAACTTCGCGGGCTTCCTCATCAGCAGCCCGCAGTTCGTCGAGCTGCGCGGAGCGGCGGATGAGCGCGATGGGCTGATCCACCTTGACCTGGTCGCCGGGCCGGACAAAGAGCCGTTCGATATGCCCGGCATCAGGGGCGGTCACCGAGGCGACGCCGGAGGGAGAGAGCAGGACGCCCGGTCCCCCGACCTTGACCGGCGCGGTAGAAATCACACTCCAGATCAGGCCGGCGATCATGACCGTGGCGACAACTCCGAACCCGAGGACATGCTGGGGCCGGACGATGCGCAGGGCCTGATCGAGCTGATCGGGATCGCTAACCTTGGCCAGAGCTTGGGGGCGAAAGAGGGGGTTCATGTCTGGGATAGCCTCCCGTCAATATCGTTAATCACCGTTGCGTTCTTCGACCTCTGGTTCACGGATGTCATGAGGCGCTGCCGATGGCGCTGTTGCCAGATTTGACAGATCAAGGGATCTTTGGCGCTGATGTCCCCAGCTTCAATCAATGCGCGGGCCGGACACCCCATGCCACACCGGACAAAGAATTCACACTCGGCGCATTCCGGGTTTTTCGCCAACCGGGCGCTTTGGTACTGGTTCAGTATGATTCTGTATAATCTATCAAAAAATCAGAAGCTTACAGGATTTGTCTGCGCATTTCACGCGCTATAAAATGGGACGACTTCCACATGACCCGCATAACGGCTGGACTCATTGGCCAATGAACATGCACACCATTTATCTATAATTATTTGATAAATAATAGTATTTATGCGCAATCATACTGAACCAGTCCCGAAAAACTGACAAAAGCTTTTTTGAAAAACCCGATCGAGCGGTACCCGAAAAAATCGCGAAGTCCCACGACGGAAAAGTTCAAACCGGGTGTTGGTCAATTATCATAACAGACTGAAAAGTTGTGTTTTTTACTAAGTTAATGGCAGTGGGGCATAGGCTGTCCAACCATTTCTGAACTCAACCCTTTCGCACCACCTGCCCGGTGCGCAAATCCCGAATGGCGGTCGGTTTCACCGCGCCGCCGGTCGGACCGGGCAGCAGATCATCAAGGCTATCTCCTAGTTGCCGACGCACCGCCAGCGCGGTGCGAGCCGGAGGCCGACCGCTGCGGTTGGCGCTGGTGGACACCAGCGGATGCCCACACGTCCGGCACAGCGCAGCCGCCAGCGGATGAGCCGTGACGCGCACCGCCAGCGTGTCATGCCGACCCCGCAGCCAGCGAGGGACCGTGGTTCGGGCCGGAATCAGCCAGGTTTGCGGCCCTGGCCAGGTCGCTTCCAGCCGGACGCGATCCTGCGGATCAAGCGGTTGCAGGAACGGTTCAAGCTGGACGAAATCGGCAGCGATCAGAATCAGGCCCTTGCTGATCGACCGGCGCTTCAGGGTCAACAACCGGGTGACCGCCCGTTCATTGCGCGGATCGCAACCCAGTCCATACACCGCTTCGGTTGGATAGGCGATCAGGCCACCGACGCGAACGATCCGCGCGGCAATTTGCAACCGTAGGCGGTTCATGGCTTAACCGCCGGTAACCTGTTTTGGTTTGGCTTTGGTTATAGCCTTGGCTTTGGCCGGAGTGGCGGCGCGGCGACCCGCCACCGGTTTTTTCTTCTTCTCCGGAGCTTCGCTGAGCAGCTTTTCACATTCCGCCAGACTCAGACTGGCCGGCTCGCGGCCTTTGGGCACCCGGACGTTTTTCTTGCCATCGGTGATATAGGGGCCAAACCGGCCATTGAGAATCTGAATCACCGAGTCGGGAAAGGTTTGCAACAGCTTGTTCGCGGCGGCTAACTGATGTTCGGCAATCAGCTCCAGCGCCCGCTCGCGACTGACCGTGTAGGGATCTTCCTGTTTGAGCGAGACGTAGTTTTTGCCATAGCGCACATACGGCCCGAACCGGCCAATGTTGGTCTGCATCGGTTCGCCGGCCGCGGTCGTTCCCAAATCGCGCGGCAACTGGAACAGCGCCAGGGCTTGGTCAAGCGTAATGGTGTCCATGCGCTGCTCCGGGCGCAGGCTGGCAAAGCGTGGCTTGTCGGGATCGTCCTTAACGCCGATCTGGGCGAACGGTCCGAACCGGCCCATTCGCACCGACACGGGCTTGCCGGTTTGGGGATCGTTGCCGAGTTCGTGGCTTTGCACGGCCTCCTGCCGTGAGACCGTCTCGGTTTTGTCTACAACCCGTTGGTGAAACGGCTCCCAGAAGCTCCGCAGCAGCGGCAACCAGTCCTGTTTGCCGCATGCGACGGCATCCAGATCGTTTTCCAGCCGGGCGGTGAATTCATAATCCACATATTGCGTGAAGTGTTTGGTCAGAAAGCGGTTGACGATCCGGCCAATGTCGGTGGGCTTGAAGCGGCGGCTGTCCAGCACCGCGTATTCCCGGGCCAGCAAGGTTGAGATAATGGCCGCATAAGTAGAGGGTCGGCCGATGCCGTACTCCTCCAGCGTCTTGACCAGACTGGCCTCGGAATACCGCGGCGGCGGTTCGGTGAAGTGCTGTTCCGGGCGCAGCGCTAACAGGTCGAGCCACTCGCCTTCCCGCAGCGGCGGCAGTACCCGGTGGTCCTCCTCCGCGTCGGCCTGATCGTCGACATCTTCCCGGTAAACCGCCATGAAGCCGGGATCGGCCACCGTCGAACCGGTAGCGCGGAACAGATTGCCCGCACCACAGACCAGATCGGCGGCGACGGTGTTCAGGATGGCGGAAGTCATCTGGCAGGCGACGGTCCGCTTCCAGATCAGCTCGTACAGCGCGTATTGATCGGGGTTGAGATGGGCGCGGAGCGTGTCCGGGATCACGGCAATCACGGTCGGGCGAATGGCTTCGTGGGCTTCCTGGGCATTCTTGGCCGTGCTCTTGAACAGGCGGGGACTGGCCGGCAGGCTGTTGGCCCCGTAGCGCTGGGTAATCAGCGCCCGAATCTCGGTAATGGCCTCCTGCGCCAGGATCACCGAATCGGTGCGCATGTAGGTGATCAGGCCCACCGCGCCGGCCCCGGTGTCAATGCCCTCGTACAACTGCTGAGCGATCCGCATGGTGCGCTGGGTGGTAAAACCCAGCTTGCGCGAAGCTTCCTGTTGCAGGGTGGAGGTGGTGAACGGCGCAGCCGGATTGCGCTTGCGCTGCTTGCGTTCGACCTGGGCGACCCGCAGCCGACCGATCACCGCTGCGGGCGCGGCCTTGCCGGATTCAGCGATCTGGGCTTGGGCGGCCGTCAGCAACACCTGTTCCATGCCCTGCGCCTGCTCGCCGTTGGCAATGCTGAACGGGGTGAGTTTCTCGCCGGCGTACTCGGCTAGCCGGGTGACAAAAGGCTGGCCGGCTTTGGCGGAATCGGCCTCCATCGTCCAGTATTCACGGGTCTGGAAGCGTTCGATTTCCTCCTCGCGCTCCACGATCATCCGCAATGCCGGCGATTGCACCCGCCCGGCGGACAGGCCAGGCCAAATCTTCTTCCATAGCAAGGGCGACAGGTTGAAACCAACCAGATAGTCCAGCGCTCGCCGGGCCTGCTGGGCGTTGACCAGGTCCAGCGACAGATCGCGGGGATTGGCCACGGCCTCGACAATCGCTCGCTGGGTGACTTCGTGAAACGCGACGCGCTTCACCAGCTTGTTCTTGATCAGATTGCGCTCACGCAACAGCTCATACAGATGCCAGGAAATGGCCTCGCCCTCGCGATCCGGGTCAGTGGCCAGGTACAGCACATCGGCCTTGTCGATCGCCTTGACGATGGCTTCGACGTGGCGTTTATTCTTGTCGATGATCTGGTACTTCATGGCGAAATCGTGATCCGGATCGACTGCCCCTTCCTTGGGTACCAGATCGCGCACATGGCCGTAAGAGGCCAGGACTTCGAAGTCCTTGCCCAGATATTTCTTGATGGTTTTCGCCTTGGCCGGCGATTCGACGATGACCAGATTTTTGCTCATGAGGGTAATCGGGGAGCTGAAAGTAGGGGCAGGGTTCGGAGGGGCATCGCCCGTTGCGAATCACCGGCGCGGCGGAAATTCAGGAGCGGCGGAAGCTGATCTGTTCGCGGGTTTCCATGCCGTCCTGAAACCGGTTCATCGGTATGTCCAGCAGGTTTTCTTTCATTCCAGGATTCGCCTTGGGAAGACAAAAAACCCCCGTAATTAACGAGGGCGATGAGCTTTTTTAAAGTTTGATACGGCAGTACAGACCACCGGGAACAGCAGCGACGTAACCTTCAAGTTCCATAATCAACAGCATGGAGGAAACCGCCTCGACCGTCAATCCGCACCGGTCGACCAGATCATCGATACCGGCGGATTCAGAGCCGATCGCCGCCAGTAGTTGCCGGTAGTCATTGTCCAGTGCATCCACCGCCGAAGGGGCGACCGCGGTTGGCGCTGACACAGCGCTCCCGGCGGCGGCCAGCGAACCGAGTTCTTCGAGGATGTCAGCGGCGGTTTCCACCAGTTTGGCACCCTGGCGAATCAGCGCATGACAGCCCTTGGCCATCGGGTTATGGATGGAACCGGGAATGGCGAAGACCTCCCGACCCTGTTCGTTGGCCAGCCGGGCGGTAATCAGCGACCCGCTGCGGATCGCGGCTTCCACCACCAGCACTCCCAGCGCCAGACCGCTGATTAGCCGGTTGCGGCGCGGAAAGTTCTCCGCCGTGACCACGGTGCCGGCCGGCAATTCCGAAACCAGCGCGCCGCGTTCAACGATGGCATGGGCCAACTCGCGATGTTTGGCGGGATAGACCCGATCCAGGCCAGTACCCATGACCGCAATGGTCAGGCCGCCACTGCTTAGAGCGCCTTGGTGGGCGGCAGCGTCAATGCCAAAGGCCAGACCACTGGTGACCACCATGCCGGCTCCGGCCAGATGTGCGGCGAAGAGGTGCGCGGTTTCCCGACCGAGCGGGGTCGGGTTGCGACTGCCGACTATCGCCAGTTGTGGCGCCCGCAGGCAGTCTGGATCGCCGGAAACAAACAGCAGGGGCGGTGGATAAGCAATGTGCCGCAGCAGCAGCGGATAGCGGGGATCATCGAAGCTCAATAGATGATGGTTGCCGGACTGCGCCAGCCACGCCAAGTCTTGCTCGACCGGCCGCCAGTCGGGCGCTGCGAGGTAATTCAGCGCGGGGTTGGGCAGTTCCAGCGTATCCAGTTCGGCGCGACTGGCGGCGAAGGCCGCCGCCGCCGAACCGAAGTGTTCGATCAGCCGGGCGAACCGGACCGGTCCGATGCCTGGTGCCCGCAACAGCGCCAGCAGCCAGGCCGGATCAGTAGTTGAGGAGGGGGCGGTAGAGTTCAGGGCGTGATTACTCGGTCTTGCAGGCGAATGGCGCGTTCGGCCTGCATCACCAGCGCATAACTGACCAGATCGTGGACCTTGTAGACCATGATCAGTCCGGAGCGCTCGCCCGGCAACGTCACACTCCCGCCCCGCACCGGATCTTCGATGGTGCGACTCTTGCCGTAAATGGCCAGAACGTGGCCGGGTTCGAGGCCTTCCTGACCACCCAGGTTGATGATCACGCTGCTGTACTGGGTGATCTGGGTCACATCGGGATTAAGCTGGGCGATGATGAAGCCCTCGGTGTCGGGGGGAACCGGGTGCGGTTCAAAGCTGTAGATTTCGCGCTCACCTTCAAACTCGAACAGCCGGTCGCCGGCGCGCACCGGGGCAACCGTGTTAATGAGCCGGAAGGTGGCCGGATCGTCGTTCTTTTCCAGGATCGCCTCGCCCAGATAATTGCCGGCGGTGCCAAGATAGCGCCCAGAACCCGGTTCGCGCAGTTCATCTTTGGCGCGGAACACCTGATAGCGCGGCTGGTCGAAGTCGCCGCCACGGGCGTAAACCCGATCCCGGTCGGCATAAACCACCTGGTTATCATCATCCGCCACGATATAGGGGGATTTTTTCCACTCGCTTTCGCTCAGGATCAGGGCGCGGGTCAAAAAGGACTCGACGGCGTCACGGGGCACCGGCGGAATCGGCTGGGTCAGGGTTTCGACCCGGACTTGCGGCCCCAGCTTGAGCAACGGGACTTCCTGCCGTTCGGCTACGGTCAGTTGCGGTTTACCAGCAGCGTCATAGCTGAACTGGAGGACATCGCCCGGATAAATCCGGTTGGGATTGCGGATCCGCGGGTTTTGCCGCCAGATCTGGCGCCACTGCCAGGGATTGCTGAGGAACCGCCCGGCGATGCTCCACAGGGTGTCACCCGGAACCACGGTGTAGGTCTGAGGATGGTCGGGGCGCAGCGGGATCGCGGCCTGATCAGCGTTAGATCCGGCAATGTTCCGGGCTGACTTGGCCGCTGAGGGCGGTTCGTCGGCAGCTGGGCTGGATTCAGGCGGGAAAGGCGATTGGGCGCACGCCGCAAGCAGGATCGCCGTGGTCAGCGACAGGGCGGCTCCGAAGCGCCTGGAAGAACGGGTGATGTTCATGGTCCTGACTCATCCTTTGGGAGGAACGGGCGGGAGTGTAGCGGTTCACTCCCATTGCGCAAAGTGTAGCCTATAGCCCAAACCCGGCGGTTTCTCGTTGTCAATCACCCCGCACTGAAGGGCGAGGCTTGTGAAAACGAGTGTGATTGATCAGCCTAAGGCAAGGCGCAATAAGTGGTGTCTGGACGGAAACTTCGGAACCACACCGGGTAGATACCGTCTTGGCGGTGTGGGAGTCAGGCGTAGTGGGGGATATTTATTGCCCTTTGCCTAAGGAGAGCGAGAATAGGAGAACGCTTCGCGTTCCGCGGTATCCTTTCCCGTCCTAAAGGGCCTGCCCTCGCGAATGCGGGGGATGGGATTTTTCGCGCAATTTTGATGATTTCCTTCCCGGGCGATAGATTGGACAAGATTAGCAAGGCGTTTTTGGAGCAGCCATGGCGCAACTTACCATTTTGCATTACCCCGATTCCCGACTGCGCAAGGCGGCGCTGCCGGTGGAAACGGTTGATGGGAGTATTCACCGTCTGGTCATTGGTATGCTGGAAACCATGTATGCCGCGCCGGGTATCGGTTTGGCCGCGACTCAGGTGAACGTCCAGAAACGGGTGGTTGTCATGGACGTATCCGAGAACAAGGATCGGCCGCTGGTGTTGATTAACCCGACGATTCTGGCGCAGGACGGCGAAGAAGAAATGGACGAAGGCTGCCTGTCAGTGCCGGGTTTTTACGAAACGGTCCGCCGCGCCGAATGGGTTCGGGTCAGCGCGCTGGATCCCGAGGGGGACCTGTTTGAACTGGAGACGGGCGGGTTGCTGGCGGTGTGCATCCAGCACGAGATCGATCATCTTGAGGGCAAGCTGTTCGTGGATTATTTATCGGCGCTGAAACGCGACCGCATTCGCAAAAAGCTGGAGAAACTGGCTCGGCTTGAAATGCGGCCGTGAGGGAACAAAATCGAGAAATAGCAAAATCTGGTGACTCCCTGATGCCTGACCCGTCATCCGCTGCTCCCTCCCTAACCCTCCTCTGCAAGGCTCCTCTCGCATGACCATTGCCCCGCGGCGCCTGATTTTCGCCGGCTCGCCTGAATTCGCTATTCCCGCCCTGCACGCGCTGCTGACTGCCGGTTATCGACCCGTTGCGGTGTATACCCAGCCAGATCGGCCTGCCGGTCGCGGTCGCCAGGTGCGCCCCAGTCCGGTCAAGATTTATGCGCGGACTGCCGGTATTCCGGTCTATCAACCGGCGACTCTGCGCGATCCCGCGGTGCAGGCCGAACTGGCGGCGCTGGTGCCGGATCTACTGATCGTCGCCGCCTATGGCCTGATTCTGCCGCCGACGGTGCTGGCGATTCCCCGCCTGGGCTGTGTGAATATCCACGCTTCGTTGTTGCCGCGCTGGCGGGGCGCAGCGCCGATCCAGCGGGCCATCCTGGCCGGCGATGTCGAAACCGGCGTCTGTCTGATGCAAGTGGAAGCCGGTCTCGATACCGGGCCAGTCTATGTCCGTGCGGCTGTTCCGATTGAGCGCGGCATGACCGGCGGCGAGCTGCATGACCGGTTGGCGGCGCTGGGCGCGGCCACCTTGCAGGCGACGCTGCCGGACTTGCTGGCCGGGCGGTTGGCCCCGGAACCGCAGGATGCTGCTGGCACCACTTATGCCACCAAGCTGGACAAAGCCGAGGCGGAACTGGACTGGAACCGCCCGGCGCTGGAGCTGGAGCGGCAAGTGCTGGCGTTCAATCCGTACCCGGTGGCGCAAACCCGGCTGGATGAGTTCACTCTGCGAGTCTGGCGAGCGGTCGCTGAGACGGAAAGTTCCACCGCGCCGCCGGGAACCGTGTTGCACGAAGGGCCGGATGGCATCGTGGTCGCTGCCGGCGCTGGCCGGTTGCGGTTGACCGAAGTGCAGTTGCCCGGCGGCAAACCGCTGGCGGCGGCGGCGTTTATCAATGCCCGGCGGTTGGCCGGCCGCCGGCTGGGCGCGGTATGAACGTCCGCGCCCTCGCCGCCCAAACCCTGGATCAGATTCTCGGCGAGGGTCGGTCGTTGTCGGCTGCATTGCCGCCGGCGCTGGCCCAAACCGCTCCCCCGGATCGCGGTTTGTTGCAGGAGTTGTGCTATGGCGCGTGCCGCTGGCAGCCGCAATTGCAAGCAATGCTGAATCGTTTGCTGCAACGGCCGTTACCGTCCAGCGAACGCCCAGTTCCGGCCCTGCTGCTGATCGGTCTCTACCAGTTATGGCATTTGCGGATTCCTGATCACGCCGCCGTGGCTGAGACGGTGGCGGCGGTTCGGGTGCTGCGCAAACCGCGGCTGGCGGGACTGGTCAACGCGGTGTTGCGCAACGCCCTGCGCCGGCGGGCGGAACTCACTGCTTTCATCGCCAGTGATCCGGAAGCGCAAACCGCCCATCCCTGCTGGTTATTAGACCGGCTGCAACAGGACTGGCCCGACGACTGGCCGGCGATCACCGCTGCTAACAATGCCCGCCCGCCCTTCACCCTGCGCGTGAACGGGTTGCAATCGGAGCGGGACGATTACCGGCAACGGCTGGCGGCGCTGGGAAAAACGTCCGAGCCATCGATCTTGAACCAAACCGCATTGACGCTGGCCGATCCAGTCGAACCAAGCACTTTGCCGGGCTTCGCCGAGGGCTGGGTGTCGGTGCAGGACGCTGCCGCCCAACTGGCCGCGCCGTTGCTGGAGGTTCAACCGGGGATGCGGGTGCTGGATGCCTGCGCCGCGCCCGGCGGTAAAACCGGCCATCTGCTGGAAGGCATCCCGGACATCGATCTCACCGCGCTGGATCAGGATGCCGATCGGTTGGCGCGGGTCCGGGACAACGTGCAGCGGTTGCGGCTGAATGCCCAACTGATGGTTGGAGATGCCCGACGCCCGGCGGAGTGGTGGGACGGCGTTCCTTATGACCGGATTCTGCTGGACGCCCCCTGTTCAGGAACTGGCGTCATTCGCCGTCATCCCGACATCAAACGGCTACGCCGGGCGGGCGATCTCGCGGCGCTGGCCGACCAGCAACGGGCGTTGCTCGAAAGTCTGTGGCCTCTGCTCAATCCGGGCGGGCGGCTGTTGTACGCTACCTGCTCGGTACTCCATCAGGAAAACGTGGCGGTGATCGCCCATTTTCTCACCGTTCATGCCGAGGCCATCGAGCAGCCGATCATCGCCGCCTGGGGCCGGGCGCTGGCGCATGGCCGGCAGATTCTGCCCGGTGCGGATAACGCGGATGGCTTCTATTACGCCGTACTCAGTAAACCGCTCGCTGGCGGGCAAGGAGTCTCATGTTTGCCGCGCTGACCCGGACTGACGGTTTCGCTGCTGGCTGGCAGTCGGGCGTTCTGCTTTGGGTACTGCTGTGGACTGCCGGGGCTGGCGCGGCCGGGTTTGACATCGTCAGCGCCTCGACCCGGCTGGAAGGCGACGTTTATCGCCTCAACGCCCGCATCGACTACCGGTTCAGCGGTCCGGCGCTAGAAGCCCTGCAAAATGGAGTGCCGCTGACCGTGGAACTGGAGATGGAAGTCCGGCGGCGGCGCTCCTGGCTGTGGGACGAAACGGTGTATGCGCTGACTCAGCGGTTTCGGCTGGAATACCACGCCCTCAGCCGGCAATACCTGGTCAACAACCTCAACAGTGGTGAGCGGCGTGGCTTTCCCACCCGCAGCGGCGCATTGCAGTTCATGGGACAAATCAACGATTTTCCATTGTTGGATAAGGGCTTGCTGGAAAAAGATGTGCGCTATGAAGGGGCATTGCGGATTCAACTGGATCGGGAAACGCTGCCGGCGCCATTGCGGGTAGTCGCCTACCTGTCCGATGACTGGCGACTGGCCAGCGAGTGGTTTACATGGCCGCTTTGATCCGGCGATTGGCCAGTGGCGAGGGCTTGGCTCCGACTTTGTTGCTGCTGGGCGCGCTGGTGATCATTCTGGCACTGATGGGCCGCGCTACCACCAATTCCGCCCAGTTCGGGCAGATGTACTTTTGGCTGTTGCTGGTTAGCGCCATCGGGCTGGGCGCGTTGGCGGCGCTGATTCTCTACAACCTGTTCGGGTTGATCAGGCTCTATCGTCGCCGGACACCCGGAGCGCGGCTGACCTTACGGCTGGCCGGAATCTTTGCGGTGTTGGCGATCACTCCGGTGGCGCTGGTTTACGGCTTCTCGCTGCACTTCCTGCAACGCGGCATTGATAGCTGGTTCAACGTCCAGGTGGATCGCGGCCTCCAGGATGCACTGGAACTCAGCCGCACCGCGCTGGATTTGCGGATGCGCGAGGTCCTCCGGCAAACCACCCGGATTGCGGAGAGCGTCGCCGAGAGCGATGGCGACCAGGCTGGGCGACGGCTGGATGAACTGCTGGATATTGGCGAGGCGTCCGAGTTGACCTTGTTCGGCCACGGCGGGCGGATCATCGCTACCGCCACCCTGGACCCGGCGGTGATTCTGCCGGCTCCGCCCCCGGACGCGGTGATTCTGCAAGTCCGGCAGGGTCGCAACTACGTCGGGCTGGAGCCGATCCGCGATGCCGGGTTTCACATTCGGGTGGTGGTGTCGGCTGCCGCGCTCGCCAATGAGGAGCGGCTGTTGCAGGCGCTGTTTCCGATCACTGATCGGCTGAGTCTGCTGGCCGACGCGGTGCAGGCCGCCTTTGACAGTTACAAGGAACTGATTTTCCTGCGAGCGCCGCTCAAGGCCGGTTTTACGCTAACCCTGTCGCTGGCCTTGCTGCTGGCGGTGCTGGCCGCGTTCTGGGCAGCGTTCCATACCGCCCGCCGGCTGGTGCAGCCGTTGCGGGAACTGGCCGAGGGCACCGAGGCGGTCGCCGCCGGCCAGTTTGACCGGCAACTGACCCTCTCTGGTAGCGATGAACTGGGCTTCCTGGTGGCGTCCTTCAATCAGATGATCCGCAATTTGGCTCAGGCCCGCGACGCCGCCCAGCGCAGCCAGGAACAGGTGGAAAGCCAGCGGGCCTATCTCGAGACGGTGCTGGCGCGGTTATCCTCGGGCGTGCTGACGATCGACTACGCGGGCCGGCTGCAAACCGGTAACGCCGCCGCCGGCCAGATTCTGGGCGTCGATCTCCAGACCGTGGCCGGTAGCGATGGCCGGCAAATCGCCGCTGCTTACCCGGCGCTGCGGGAGTTGATCGAGACCATCAGCCCGCACTTCAATCAGACCGGCGACTGGCGGCAGGAAATCGCCTGGTTCAGCGGCAATGGCCGGCGCATTTTGATGTGTCGGGGCAGCTCGCTGCCGGATGCGGTCGGGCTGCGCGGCGGTCATGTCATCGTCTTTGACGACATCACCCACCTGATGCAGGCCGAGCGCGCCGCCGCTTGGGGCGAAGTGGCTCGGCGGCTGGCCCACGAAATCAAGAATCCGCTCACTCCGATTCAACTGGCCGCCGAGCGCATCCGCCATAAGTACCTCAAACTGTTCGACGAGGAGCAGGGTAAGGTGCTGGATCGTGGCACCCATACCATTGTCCAGCAGGTCCAGGCGATGAAAGAAATGGTGGACGCCTTCAACGAATACGCCCGCTCGCCGCACCTGCAACTGGCGCTATTGGAGATGAACGAATTCATCGCCGAGGTTCTCTACCTCTACCGCGATTACCCCGCCGGGGTCGAAATCAAACTGGATCTGGCCGAGGAACTGCTGTGGGTCAAGGCCGATCAGGGCCGCTTGCGACAGTTGCTGCATAATCTGGTCAAGAATGCGATTGAGGCGATCCGGGGCGGCCACGGTTCAGCGCTGTGGATTCGCTCCCGCCGCGACCGCGCCGCTGGGGTCGATTGCGTCGAATTGAGTGTGCGCGATGATGGGCCGGGGTTTCCCGATCACATTCTGGCCAGCGCTTTTGAACCGTATGTGACTACCAAACCCAAGGGAACCGGGCTAGGATTAGCGATCGTTAAAAAAATCGTTGAAGAGCATGGCGGCTGGATTCATGTGGAAAATGCCGCGGAAGGTGGTGCCCGGGTAGCGATCCGGCTCCCGATCCAGCGCGATGCCGCTCACTCGTCAACCCTGCCTGCCGTTCCCGCCACACTGTTGAACCCCGTTAAGGAGACTGGATGAGCGCGCCTTATATTCTGGTCGTTGATGATGAACCGGGTATCTGCGAGCTGATCATGGAAATTCTGGAAGATGAAGGCTACCTGGTCGCGACTGCGGAAAACGCAGCCGTCGCCCGCGAGGCCCGCCGCGTCCAGCGCCCCGATCTGATCCTGCTCGACATCTGGATGCCGGACACCGACGGCATCAGCCTGCTCAAGGAATGGACCGAGGACGATCATCTGCCATGCCCGATCATCATGATGTCCGGGCATGGCACGGTTGAAACCGCGGTGGAAGCGACCCGGTTAGGCGCTTACGACTTCCTCGAGAAACCGCTGTCCATGGCCAAAATGTTGCTGACCGTGAGACGAGCGCTGGACGCTGACCGGTTGGCGCGGGAAAACCAGAATTTGCGCCGCCAGCAGCGAGTGGTCATAGAGCCGATTGGGCGCAGCGAAGTCTTGCAACGGTTGCGCGCCCAGGTATTGCGGGTCGCCCAGCATGATGCGCCCGTGTTGATTTTCGGCGAAGCGGGCACCGGCAAGGAGGTCTACGCCCGCTTCCTGCACGCCCACAGCCCGCGCCGGGCCGGACCGTTCATCGATGTCGGAGTCGGCTCCATCGCCCGCGAGAACGCCAGTCTGGAACTGTTTGGCTCCGAGCAGGGCGAGCGGATTCACTATGGCCGGCTGGAACAGGCCAGCGGCGGGACCCTGTTTCTGGACGAACTGGCCGACATGGACCTCGAAGCCCAGACCAAGCTGGCCAGCACCCTGGCGAGCGGCTCGTTCCTGCGGATCGGCGGCAAAGATCCGGTGCGGGTCAACGTGCGGGTCGCGACCGCCACTCACCGCGATCTGGAACAGGAGATCGCCGCCGGGCGCTTTCGTGAAGATTTGTACTATCAACTCAACGTCGTGCCGATCAAGCTGCCGCCGTTGCGCGATCACATTGAGGACGTGCCGGAACTGCTCAATTATTACGTCAGCTATTTTGTGGACCAGGAAAGCCTGACTTACCGCCATTTCACCCTGGCCGCCCAGAACCGGCTGCGTAACTATGGCTGGCCGGGCAACATCCGCGAATTGAAAAACCTGGTGCAGCGTCTATTGATTCTGGGCGGCGAGGAAGAAATTGCCGTGGAGGAGGTCGATGCGGCGGTGCGCGGGGTCACCAGCACCAAAGTCCACGATTCCGGCAACATTCCCCTGAATCTGCCCTTGCGGGAAGCGCGGGAGCAGTTTGAACGAACCTATCTGATACAGCAGTTCCGCGAGTGCGAGGGTAACGTCGCACGACTGGCCGACCGGGTCGGCATGGAGCGCACCAATCTGTATCGGAAACTGCGGGCGCTGGGGATCGATCCCAAGAAGGCGCTGGATGAGTGAGATCTGCGGATGAAAATCGTCATTTTAGGCGCTGGGCAAGTCGGCGGGTCGGTGGCACACATTCTGGCCAGTGAAGCGAACGATGTCACGGTGGTGGATGTCACCGCCGAACGTCTGCAAGCGCTCCAGGATCGACTCGATCTGCGCACCGTCTGCGGCCACGCCTCCCATCCGGGGGTGTTGGAGCAAGCCGGGATTGCTGACGCCGAGATGCTGATTGCGTTGACCGATAACGACGAGGTCAACATGATCGCCTGTCAGATCGCCTACGCGCTGTTTAACACCCCGACCCGGATCGCCCGGGTCCGGGCCAGCGGCTATATTGCCTACCAGGATCGGCTGTTCAAGAATGGTGCGTTCCCGATCAACGTACTGATTAGCCCGGAACAACTGGTCACTGACTACATCAGTCGCATCATCGAGCATCCCGGGGCCTTGCAGGTGCTGGATTTTGCCGAGGGCCAGGTGCGGCTGGTCGGCGTCAAAGCCTATGAAGGCAGCACCCTGGTTGGTCAGGCGCTGCGCACCCTGCCGGATCGGATGCCGGGGATTGAGACCCGGGTGGCGGCTATCTTCCGCCAGGGCAGTCCGATCGTTCCGGAAGGCGATAGCCTGATTGAAGCTGATGATGAAGTGTTCTTTATCGCTGCTCGCAAGAACACCCGCGCCATTATTGGCGAGCTGCGCAAACTGGATCGGATGGTCAAGCGGCTGATCATCGCCGGCGGCGGCCACATTGGCGCACGGCTGGCTCAAGCACTCGAGGAACGGTTCCAGGTCAAGATCATCGAGCGCGACCCGGTGATTGCCCGGCAACTGTCCGAGCAACTCAGCCGGGCCATTGTGTTGCAAGGCGACGCCGCCGATGAAAACTTGCTGCGCCAGGAAAATATCGAGCAGATGGACGTGTTCTGCGCGGTGACCAATGACGATGAAGTCAATATCTTGTCGGCCATGCTGGCCAAACGGATGGGCGCCCGCAAGGTTATGGCGCTGATCAACCTGGTGTCCTATGTGGACCTGGTGGAATCGTCGGGCATTATTGACGTCGCCATCTCGCCGCAGCAGGCGACCATTGGCAGTCTGTTAACCCACGTCCGGCGCGGCCATGTCGCCAAGGTTCATTCGCTGCGGCGCGGGGCTGCCGAGGCCATCGAAGCCATCGCCCACGGCGATTACAAGACCTCGAAAGTGGTGGGCCGGCGCATTGAAGAAATTCGCCTGCCGCCCGGCGCTACCATCGGCGCGATCGCTCGCAGTGACGCGGTGATTATTTGCCACCATGACACCGTGATTGAGGCGGACGATCATGTCATCCTGTTCCTGGTGGACAAGAAGCGGGTACCCGAAGTCGAGCGGCTGTTTTCGGTCGGCGCGACCTTCCTGTAGGCCCGCATCGCGCTAAAAACCCTTGTGTTAAAATAAGCGGGCTTTTGACCCCCGCGTTGACAGGATTCCAAACATGACCGCATTCAACTTTGAACAGGCTCGCCACAACCTGATTGAGCAGCAGATCCGACCTTGGGACGTGCTGGATCAGCGGGTGCTGGACACCCTCGCCCAAGTCCGGCGTGAGGACTTCGTTCCGACGCGCTACCGCAGCCTGGCGTTCAGCGATATCGCTATTCCGCTGGGCCATGCCGAGTGCATGCTCAAGCCCAATCTCGAGGCCCGGATTCTCCAGGCGCTGACGGTGCAACCCACCGATAATGTTCTGGAGATCGGCACGGGCAGCGGCTATCTGACCGCCTGTCTGGCGCGGTTGGCGGGGCAAGTGGTCAGCGTCGATATTGAACCGGAGTTTATCGACGCTACCCGGGGAAAATTTAAGGCGCAGGGCACCGGCAATGTAGTGCTGCACGTTGGCGATGCCAGCCGTGGCTGGGGTCAGCACCGGTTCCAGGCGATCGCGGTCACCGGTTCGGTTCCCGTCGTCACCGAAGTCTGGCGGCAGAGCCTGAGCTTGGGTGGGCGGTTATTCATCGTGACGGGTCAAGCGCCGGCGATGCAAGCGCTGCTGATCACCCGGCTCGGCGAGCAGGAGTGGGCGCAAGAAAGCCTGTTTGAGACCTGTCTGCCGCCGTTGCGTAACGTGGCGGCACCCAAAGCCTTTGAATTCTGAGTCCTTCCGATGTCCAGATCGCGTCATTTACTACGGTGGGTTGGATTACTGGTGGCCTTGGGTGGACAACCGGCTGGGGCGGAAAATTTGATCCAGGTTTACCAGGAGGCCATGGACAGCGATCCAGTGCTTAAATCTGCCGCCGCCAATCGGCAAGCCTCGCAAGAAGCCAAGCCGCAAGCCCGTGCGCTGTTGTTGCCGAATGTGAATGCCTCACTCACTCGTGGCAATATTTCGGGAATTACCGGTCCGCAGCTAAGACACTCATCGTATAACATTCGTAATTACACGATCCAGCTGACTCAACCGATCTATAACCGGGGCAATCAGGTGCAACAGCGGTTGGCGGATGCGGTGGTGAGTCAATCGGATGTCGATTTCTACAACGCCCAGAATCAGTTGATTCTGCGGGTGTCGCAGGGTTACTTCGGTGTGCTGGCAGCGCTGGACAACCTGACTTATGCCACGGCTGAGAAGAACGCTTTTGCTCGCCAGCTCGAACAGGCCAATCGGCGATTCGAGGTCGGGCTGGCGACGATTACTGATGTTTACGACGCCCAGGCCCGGTTTGACGGCGCAGTTTCCCAGGAAATCGACGCCATCAACAAGCTGGCTGACGCCCGCGAATTGCTGCGGCAATTGACCGGACAGGAATATGCGCAGCTCAATTTGCTTAGCGAACGGATGCCGCTGTCATTGCCCAAGCCGAGCGATCCTGAGGAGTGGGTGCGCATGGCGCTGGACAGCAATCTGACCTTGCGCAGCGCCGGCTTTGGCGTTGATCAAGCGCGGGAAAATATCCAGGTCCAGAAAGCCGGTCATTATCCGACCCTGAATCTGACTACCAGCCGCACCCAGTTTGATGTCGGTAATGGCGAACTTGGCGAAACCGACGTCAAACTGCAACTGAGCATTCCGCTGTACAGCGGCGGATCCGTCTCCTCGTTATCCCGCCAGGCCGCTTACAGCTACGAGGCCTCGCGGCAGACGCTGGAAAACCAGCAGCGCGATGCCGTCCGTACCGTGCGTAACGCCTATCGCGGCCAAGAGACCGCTATCAGCCAGATCAAGGCCCTCGATCAGACTCGCGTGTCGACCCGCAGTGCCCTGGAAGCGAATCAGGCCGGTTATGAAGTCGGCACCCGCACCATCGTGGATGTACTGGACGCTGAGCGTAATGTTTACCTGGCCGAACGAAATTACGCCTCCGCCCGTTATTCCTACATTACCAATTACCTGACTCTACGCCAGGCCGCTGGCCAGTTGTCGGAAGAAGACGTCGGGGAGATTAACGGCTGGCTGGGTAGCCCGAGGCCGACCTCTGGCGCGGCAGCGGCCACTGCCGACAAGGAACCCGCCAAGGACAGTCCCGGCAAAGACAAGAAAAACAAGAAAGATCGGAAAGATCAGAACACGAGTAAACCGGCTCAGACCAAGGCTGCCAGCAAGAAATCCTCATCGTTGGCAATCCCCGTTTCCCCCGCAGTATCTGGCAATCCGGCAGCGGCCAATTAGCCGTTTCCGACATTGCACTCCCGCCTTCTCCCATGGCTGAATCGCCGCTGGCTGGATCGACCCCAGCGGGTCTGCCTCGTCGGCTGGCGGCGATCGGTTATGACAGCTTGTTGTTAGCCGGGCTGCTGATAGTCGCTACCGCGCTGGCCGTGGGATTAACCGTCGCGATTGTCGGCAGTGCCGCATTTCAAACACACAATCCCCTGCCGGACAATCCTTTTTTCCGTACCTATCTCCTGTTGGTCTGCTTCTTTTTCTATGCCGGCTTCTGGGTCTGCGGCGGCCAGACTCTGGGGATGCGAGCCTGGCGGTTGCGGATTCAGCAGCGCGATGGCCGGGCGATCCGTTGGCAACAGGCGTTACTCCGATTTTTGATCAGCGGCTTGTGGCTGATTCCCACCTTCTACCTGCATCAAGCATTCAAGATCGGAGTTGGCGCCAGTCTAGGCGCTGGCTTTGCGGTGCTGTTACTGCTGCTGGCGCTGCGGTTGCCGGATCGGGTTTCCGAAACGGAATTGGTGTCAAGTTAGAGACTATCGAAAAACTCACCATTGATTTTGAAGCAAAATTTAATGTGGAGCCAGTACGACGAACGGGGTAGTTTTTGACCTGAAAAAGATAAAATCTATCGGGAAACGGTATCCATAATTTCAATGCGGCTTTCAAGAAACAATTTGGCCATCTGTCAGGACAATTATGGCGGAGTGGGCGAACCGCATAACCGGATGGATCAGGGCACAATTCGCTAACCCGCTAACCCGTCTATTCATATCTTCCGAGAGGAGTTCCCCATGAAATTCCCTTATGGTCTTAGCGATTTCGCTACCCTGATTCATGACGGCTACTTCTATCAGGATCGCACCGACCGCATTCCGCTATTGGAAGAAGCCGGGCGGCAACTGATCTTTATTCGCCCCCGCCGGTTTGGGAAAAGCCTGTTGTTGTCGATGCTGGAGCATTACTACGACCTGAACCGGGCTAATCAATTTGAGGCGCTGTTTGGTCATCTGACTATCGGTAAAAATCCCACGCCGCTGCACAATCAATACTTCGTGATGAAATGGGATTTCTCGCTGGTGAAAGCGCAGGGTGATGTAAAAGAGATTGAAGCAGCGCTGCATCGGCATATCAATTTATGCATTAGGCGCTGTGCGGAGCATTATCAACTCAACGTGAGAATGTGTGAAGATGACGCTATTGACTCCTTTGGTTCCTTGCTGACCGCAATCCAGTTTTCCGGGCATCGTCTCTACCTGCTGATCGACGAATACGACAATTTCGCCAATGACGTACTGATGGCTGGGCGGAAACAAGAGTATTACGAAGCGTTGCTCTATGGCGAAGGGTTGCTGAAAACCGTGTTCAAGGCGGTCAAAGCGGCGGCGGGCGGGCAAGGACTGGATCGGGTGTTCATTACTGGCGTGTCGCCCGTAGTCTTGAGCGACATGACCAGTGGTTATAACGTCGGTGAAAATATTTATCTGGATGAAGCATTTAACGACCTCTGTGGCTTCACTGAGACGGAAATCGCCGCCGTGCTGGAACGGCTGGCCACTGAGGGGGGAACCTGGTCGCCGACCGAAGCGCTAGACCTGATGCGCACCTTCTATAATGGTTACTGTTTCAGCCAAGACAGTGACGAGCGACTCTATAACCCGACCCTGAGCCTGTATTTTCTGAAAGCGTTACAGACCAAGGACCGCTATCCGCGCGAAATGCTCGACGAGAATCTGGCGATGGATCGCAACAAGTTGCTGTATATCTCCCGTTTGCCACACGGCGAAGACTTGCTGATTCAGGCGCTCAATGGCGGTGAAGGGGTGATTATTCCCCAACTGGCCCGGCGCTTTGGCGTTGCGGATGTATTAACCGCCGTCAAAGATCAGCCGTTCATGGTCTCGCTGCTCTATTACTTTGGCGTCCTCACCCTCACTGGCCAGACCGACTTTGTTGAGAGCATCCTGAACATTCCCAATCTGGTCGCCCGTTCGTTGTATGTCGAACGGCTCCAGGAAATGTGGCTGGATACCTACGAGGATAAAACCCGTATCCCGCAGCTACGCAAACATTTCTGTCAGACCGGCGACCTCCAGCCGTTGGCCGATTTCATGGAACAGCGCTATTTTCCGATCCTGTCCAATCGGGATTATCGCTGGACGAATGAGCTGGCGGTCAAAATTGCCTTTCTGACCCTGCTGTTCGATGACCGGCTGTACATGATGGTTTCGGAAACCGAAGTCGATCATGGTTACATCGATCTCAGCCTGATCCGGCGCCTGGATCGGCGGGCGGTTCCTGTACTCGATCTGCTACTGGAATTCAAATACGTCGACTTGAAAAAGCTGAAACTAACCGGGGAGCAGGTTCGGGCGAAATCGATGGCCGAACTGGCCGCACTGCCCAAAGTCGAGGAGGAATTGCAGGCAGCGGCGGAGCAGGCCCGGCGTTATGGCGCGGCATTGCAGGCGCGCTATGGCTTGACCGATCTGCGGCTGTTTGCGGTGGTGGGGATGGGCTTGGAGCGGGTGGTGTGGCGGGCGGTAAAACCGGACGCGGCCAAGATCGGATTGCCGCTACAAGCCGTTGGGCGTGACTGCTCCGCTGTCCAATAGGCGCCCATGAATGTTCAAAACCTGGCCGGCTGGGTTTTCCGCTCCCATTCAGCGGCTTGTTGCGGGTCGAGCGGCAAACCCAACTCGCCATTGCGATAGGCTTGCGCCAGTCGCCGCGCCGCATCGGTACATCCACCAGCGCTGGCCTGTTGCAGCCAGCGTACCGCCTCACGGTCATCGCGAACGACTCCGCGACCTTCCGTATAAGCCAGGGCCACTTGATACTGTGCCGGTGCATAGCCGCGTTCGGCCAACCGGTGGAACCACTGAAACGCCAGTTCCGGGGTGACGGGCGCACCTTTACCCCGCCGGTAGGATTCCGCCAGCCAGTATTGCCCACCGACATCATCCTGTTGGGCGGCTTTCTCGAACCAGTAAACCGCCTGGCGCTGATTGCGCGGTACCCCCAAACCCAGGCGGTATAGTGACCCCAGTCGGAATTGCGCCGGCGCATAGCCGTTTTCAGCCAGCGTATTCAGAGCGAAGGCTGCCGAGCGGTAATCGCCTTGAACCAACTGCTGCATCGCCTTCCGGTACTGGTTTTGGCGGGGATCGCGCTCACAGCCAAGCAACAACGCGCTCAGTAGCAGTAGAACAGCAAGGAAACGGCGGCTCATTGTTCAGGATTGAATGGCGGTAGCGGCACTTGGCGGGTGAGGCGCTGCAACAGTCCGCCAGCAATAACCTTGTGCAGAAAAGATCGGTGCAACAGCAGCCAGACCAGCAGCGGCGCGACGATCGGTAGCACCAGCACCGCCATCTGTCGGCCCAACCCCCACAGGTAATAAATCGTCGGCGAGTCGGGCAGGGCCAGCGCATAGTCGATGGGCGGGAGTTCGGTCAGTGTCGGTAGATGGGTTCGATACAGCGCGATCTGGAACTGGGCGTAGAGCAGTCCCATGACGAAGGCAACCGGTAGTAAAAGCAGGGTGCCGAGCAGCAAGCGGCGCAGCAACCCCCGCCCCGGCGTCGCCAAGGTCAGCCCCCAGAACAGCGGCAGGATCACCACCGCGCGATTGAAGGACAACGGCAGAGCGACGAACAACGGAGCGGAATCGTTCAGCGGGGGTAGCAGGCTGATGAGCAGGATCCGTTCCCCAGACAAGGCGATACCCAGTACGGTATCTGACCATAGCCACGGAGTGACCCGATCCACTGCCTGCGCCAGACCCTTGATCAGCGGTTCGCGGATCCCTTGCCACCATACCGCCAGCGCGATGGGCAGGCTCAGGATCGCGCCCAGCAGCCAGCGCAGCAGTGGGTCAAGCGGCCGGCGCATGGGACTCGACAGGAACCGGCAAGCGGCGCAGCCATAGCAGGAACAGCAGCAGCACGTCCACCAGAATCAGCGCATCCCAGACATACCAGTGGACCCAGTGGAACCAGGTCGGTTTCCACACCCCGAGATACACCAGACTGACGATGCGCAGCAGATTCAGCGCCTGTACGCCCAGCGCGCCGATCAGTAATCCCCACAGCCGATAGCGCCACGGCGCGGGAAAAGCCAGCAGCGCAGTCCACAACAGCAGAGTGGCTTCGACGCCATTGCACAGGTCGAGAATCCGCACGCTGAAGCCAGGGATGGACAGCACGTTGCCTTGTACCCAGGACTGGCCGCCGAACAGGCTGATCAGGCCGCCCGCCGCCACGGTCAAGCCATCGGTGAAAGGCGCTATCACCTGATCCCGCACCGGTGGCAGGTAGGCCAGCGCGTACAGCAGCAGGCCGATGCCCAGAAAATTGAGTAGAAAGCGCCGCATGGTGATGGGGCCTCAGTGACTTCGACTATCGATTATTCAACCACTTGTCCAGCCCAATCGCGGGTTTTGAACCAGTAGTCGTGGCGTTCTTTCAGCCAGCCGTCCTGCTGGCGGAGCAGAATCCAGTTATTGAAGAAGTTGAGCGCGTCAGGATCACCCTTGCGCCCACGGCACGAAAGTGGACATCCCCACCTTGATTGAACCGCGCTTCTTGATGATTTCCAGCACACTGCCGGCAGCGAGTTGCTGATTGACGCTCTGGGCGCGGGCGTGTTGCAGCGGCAACAGGATAACGATGATCAGGACAGCGGCGGTCAGGATAGACGGCAGACGGTTTGGCATGGCGGGGAAATCCTCGGCAAGGGGGATTGCGTGGATCAAGGTATAGCGGACGATCCAGCCTTGGGCAACCAAATCCGCCTTGGGGCGATTCGCGGTGGTCGGGATTGGACGGGAGCGGGTGGTGTGGCAGGGGGTCAAGCTGGCCGTGGCAACCGGGACTGAGTAGCAGCAGAACACCCCGCGCCCTGAACGGGCGCGGGGTAGGACGGTTCAGCGGGGAAGGCGAGGAGTCCGCTGGGCCAGTGGCCGCCAGGCCAGGCCACTGAGCAGCAAAGTCAGCAGCAGCATCGCCCATTCACTGAGGGTGGGGATGTCCACCGTGACTTGCTGAGTGACGGTCGGACCGGTGCTGGCGGCAAAGGCGGGGTTGCCACTATAGACCGCGGTCAGTGAATGTGCGCCAGCGGTCAGGGTATTGACCGTCAGCGTCGCACTGCCTTGGGTCAGCGTCCCCGTACCCAGAACCGTACTGCCCTCCTGGAACGTCACCGTCCCGCTGGGCGTTCCACTCACGCTGCTCACCGTCGCGATCAGGGTCACCGGTTGCCCTAGGATTGAGGGGTTCGGCGTACTGGTCAGGGTCGTGGTAGTCACGATCAGCGTCCCCGGTTTAACCGTTTGCGTCACCGCGCCGGTGCTGACCGCAAAGGTCGGACTGCCACTGTAGACCGCACTCAGCGGGTGACTGCCGACGACCAGGGTCTGGGTGGTGCAGGTGGCTTTCCCAGCGGTCAGCGCCACATTGCCGCAGCCGCTGAGGACCGTCCCGCCGTCCTGGAAGGCGACCGTCCCGCTGGGCGTTCCACTCACGCTGCCCACCGTCGCAGTCAGGGTCACCGGTTGCCCCAGGATTGAGGGGTTCGGCGTACTGGTCAGTGCGGTGGCGGTGGCGACTTTGCCAATGCTCAGGGTCAGTGTGCCGCTGGCGGTGGTGAAGTTCGGGTCGCCGCCATAGGCCCCGGTCAGGGCAACCTCGCCCGCGCTGGCCCAGTTCAGATCGCAGCTTCCCGTCCCGTTGCTCAAGGTGGCCGTGCAGCTCTTGCCACTGCCGCTGAAGACTACGCGGCCGGTGGGTGTCCCCGTTGCGCCACTGGGCGCGGTCACCGTGGCGGTGAGCGTGGTTGCCTGGTTCACCGCCGGGGCGCTGGGCTTCGCGCTCAGGGTCACGGTGGGGGTAATTTGAGTCCCGGCAATCTGAACGCTAAACGCCTGTTGAGCGGCGGTGTTGCCGTTGCCCTGGTCGACCACCTGGACGGTAAAGGCGGTAGTCCCGGCCTCGGTGGGACTCCCGCTCACGGTGGTAGTCGCTTGGGTGGTGGTCGCCAGAGTGACACCCGGCGGCAAGGTGCCGGCGGCGACGCTCCACACATAGGGGCCGCTGCTGCCGTCCACTGCGATGAGGGTTCCTTTGTAGGCGACGCCCACCTGCCCGGTGGTGGGCAGAGTGCCATTCAGGGTCAGGGCGGGGATGCCGGGGCCGGCCGGGTCGGTGATGCGGCCGTTAGCGAGCAGATCATCATCGCCCAGCCCGCCGTCGCGGACCGAGTAAGTGAGGGTGTTGCCCGCGATGATCACCCCGTCCATGACGTACCAGTGGGTGGTCGGATCGGCGATGGTCGGGCCATATTTCCAGACTTGGGTACCCGCTGGCAGCGGCTGTGGGTAGACCAAGGTCAGGATCAGCGTGGTTTCACCGGGCGTACAGCCCTCCACCACCACTTGGATCAGCCCGTTCGGGAAGTGGATTCCAGCCGGACCCGTGACCGGGACGCCGTGTTCGCCCAGGTTGAAGGTGAAGCTGTTTTGGTCGTTGAAGGCGCAGGTCGCACCAGCGGCGGGATTGACCGTCAGGGCGGCGCTAATCGGCGGTTGGCCGGGATCGACCGGGTCGGGCCGAGTGAAACTTGGGGCCTGAATGGTCAGGGTCAGGACCTGGGTGGCGATCTGGCCGAGGTTATCGGTGACTTGGACAGTGAAGATCTGCACCCCGGCCGCCGTGGGCGTTCCACTCAAGATCCCCGTGATCGGATCGAGGCTCACTCCCGCCGGCAAGGTCCCGCTGAGCAGGCTCCAGGCGTAGGGCAAGGTTCCGCCTACCGCTTGAAGGGTTTGCCCATAGGCCGCGCCGGTCAGGCCGTTGATCAGGCTGGGGGTGGCTATCGCTACGGTGGTTTCCACCCGCATGGCATAGCTCCGCTGGCCGGTCTGGCCCGCAGCGTCGGTGACGGTGATCACCACCGTGGCCGCGCCGGGCGTGCTGGGAATCCCGGACAATACCCCATCGGGGCTGAGCGTCAGTCCCGTGGGCAGACCGGTGGCCGTGTAGGTGTAACCCGGTGTGCCGCCACTGGCCCCGAGCGTGACTTCGTAGGGAAGCCCCGCCACCCCGTTCGGCAAGCCCGGGGTAGTGATGGTCGGCAGGTCGGCGACGTTGCTAATGGTCAGGTTGACGGTGGCGGTGGCGGTACCGCTGGTCGCGCCGGTACCGGTCACGGTGTGAGTGGTCGCGACTTGGGTCACGGTCGGGGTGCCGCTGATCACGCCGGTGGTGCTGCTTAGGCTCACGCCCGCCGGGAGCGCCGGGCTGATGGTGTAGCTGACCGCGCCGCTAAAGCCGGTAGCGGCGTAGGCTGTGGTGGCAGTGATCGGACTACCGACGGAACCGTTGACCGTCTGGGTGGCCGGGGTCAGGGTCGGACCGGCCACCACCGTGACGCTGATCGTCGCCGTGGCGGTACCGCTGGTCGCGCCGGTACCGGTCACGGTGTGAGTGGTCGCGACTTGGGTCACGGTCGGGGTGCCGCTGATCACGCCGGTGGTGCTGCTCAGGCTCACGCCCGCCGGGAGCGCCGGGCTGATGGTGTAGCTGACCGCGCCAGTGAAGCCGGTAGCAGCGTAGGCGGTGGTGG
>CAIRMO010000082.1 GCA_903879705.1 uncultured Candidatus Competibacteraceae bacterium
CAGCACGGTACATCGCTTTTTCCCCTCCTTGAGTAAGGAGGGGTGGCCCCGTCAGGGGCCGGGGTGGTTCGCTCCTCAGCGAGGGGAAATTCCACAACTCCAACCGGATGGCTATATAAATCATGCACGTTGTCATTTTCGCCGACCGGCTAGGCCGGGAACTGGAGCCGCTGACCGAGCGCACCTGTGTGGCGCTATTGCCGATAGCGGGCAAACCGGTGCTGGAACATGCGCTGGAAACGCTGGTTGCCGCCGGGTTGCGTGAGGCGCTGATCGCCATTTCGCCATTCGCCGAAGCACTGCGGGCAACCTTTGGGGATGGCGGACGCTGGGGAATGCGGCTGGATTACGTTCTGACCCGGGGCGAGGAAGACCCGGAAACGGTGGTGGATCGGCTCCGGGCGCGGCTGGATGAGGAATTGCTACTGCTGCGCGGCGACGTGCTGCACGGGGTAGTCCTGGCCGACTTTCTGGGCGAGGCGGCTGATAAAGCGCGGCCCGTGGCCTATGGCAAGGTTCCGGGAGCGCCGGTCAGTCTGTGCCGGCATCGGGCTGGCGGACGAGGCGGGCTGGAGCCATTGCGCTGGGCCGAAGATCCGTCCGCCGCCGTGCTGGTCTGGCCGACCGTGGAATTGCCCGATGCGGCATTCAACCGGCTGGAATCGTTGCGCGCCTATCATCGAGCCCATCTTGACGCCGCCGCCGGCCGGTTTCCGAACGTGATCATCCCCGGCCGACAGGCGGCGCTGGGCCTGACGGTGGGTTTGCACTCCAAAGTGTCGCCGCGCAGTCTGCGCCAAGGGATCGCATTGATCGGCAACCAGTGCCGGATCGACCCCAGCGCCGAACTGCACGGCGAAGTGGTCATCGCTAATGGCGCAGTGATCGACCGCTATGCAATGCTGCAAGACAGCGTGGTGATGCCGGACACTTACATTGGCGAACGGGTCGATGCGCGTAACGCCATTGTCCAAGGTAACCGGTTGATTCAGGTGGATACCGGGGTCGTGCTATCCATGCTGGAAACCGGCCTGCGGGTCGATCTGCGCGAAGTGACCGTAAGCGGAATGCTGGCCGAACCGCTGAACCGGCTATTAGGCGTACTGACGCTGGCCTTGTCGTTGCCGTTGTGGCCATTGGCGCTGGCCGCCGCTTTGACCGAAAATTTCAACGCGCCGTTGCAGGAGACGCATTTACGCGGCAACCGGCTGGAATTTGACGAATTCGGGATGCGCCGCCGCCGGGTTTTTGCAGCCGGGGAATGGGGAACATCGATCCCGGTCCTGCGTTATTTGCCCCGATTGCTGGCTGTGGTGAGTGGTGATTTGCGCCTGGTCGGGGCCGAACCGCTGACCCCGGAACAGGCTGACCGCCGAGTCGAAGAGTGGGAGTACGTCAGTGATCAAGCCCCGGCGGGACTGATGGGTCCCACCCAGTTGTTATTACCGTTGAATGCGCCAAGTGAACAACGGCTATTAAGCGATGCCTTTTATGCCCGCCAGCGCAGCACGATTAAAGACCTGCGTTATTTGTTGCGGGGAATCGCTGCGTTGTTGACCCGGCGGGCGTGGTGGCCTGAATAAAGTCGAGACAATTTTCATCCCCAAACGGGAGCGGTTCAATCTTATGAAACCCTCATTCTGGCACGAACGTTGGGAACGAGTCGAAATTGGTTTTCACCAGCAGCAGATTAACGCCCATCTCGAACAGTTCTGGACTCAGTTGCAATTGCCGCTTGGCCAGCGGGTTTTTGTCCCACTCTGCGGTAAAAGCCATGACCTGTTATGGCTGGCGGGCGAAGGCTATCCGGTGACTGGCGTAGAACTCAGCCCGATTGCCGTCGAGGCGTTTTTTGCAGAAAATGGCTTGTCGCCGCGCCGCTGGCAGGAAGGTGTCTTTGAACGATGGGAGGCGGATGAAATTCGGATTCTGCTGGGTGATTTTTTCAGTCTGGAATCATGCGATCTTGTCGATTGCGCTGGCATTTACGATCGCGCCTCGCTGATTGCATTGCCGCCTGCCATGCGGGAGCGTTATGCCCACAAGCTGGATTCAGTGTTACCTGCCGGGATTCAGGGTTTGCTGGTGACGATGGAATACGATCAGACGGTCTTGGATGGACCGCCATTCGCCGTCAGCGAAGCGGAAGTCCGGGCGCTGTATGAACCGGTGCATACCATAGAACTGCTCTATACCCGCGATGCGCTGGCGGAAGAATCGCGCTGGCGAGAGCGCGGCCTGACCTGGTTATTGGAGAAAGTCTACCGGTTGACTCGCCGTCAAGAGACAGCGCAAAACGCCGGTTAGTCAAGCGGTACGCAGTGTGTACCGTTTTCAGAGTGTGAAGTTTTTAATTAAATGGCAGTGGGGTTATGATCGGGGCGGGATTTGGGTCGATGGCGGCTGCCGCGCCGAGTTTGAGATGCGCTGAGTGTTCAGGAGTCCTACCATGACCGATAGTCCTCATCCTCCGGGTTTCGCGACCCGCGCCATTCACGCTGGACAGTCGCCCGATCCGGCGACCGGCGCGCTGGTCACGCCGATCTATGCGACTTCGACCTATATCCAGTCCAGTCCGGGTGTGCATCAGGGCTTTGAGTATTCGCGCAGCCAGAATCCGACCCGGTTTGCCTATGAACGCTGCGTGGCCGATCTGGAAGGCGGCATTGCCGGCTTCGCTTTTGCGTCGGGATTGGCGGCCACCTCGACCGCGCTGGAGTTGCTCGACAGCGGCGATCATGTTGTGGCGCTGGACGATATTTACGGCGGGACCCGCCGCCTGTTCGAGCAAGTGCGGCGGCGCAGTGCCGGGCTGACCTTTTCTTACAGCGATCTGGGCGACCGGGCGGCGCTGGAGCGGGCGCTGACCCCGCGCACCCGGATGATTTGGGTGGAAACTCCCAGCAATCCGCTCTTAAAGCTGGTGGATTTGGCCATGCTGGCGGACATCGCCCGCAAACGGGGCATTCTGACCGTCGCCGACAACACCTTCGCGACGCCTTGGGCGCAACGTCCGCTGGAATTGGGTTTTGACCTGGTGATCCATTCTGCCACCAAGTATCTGAACGGTCATTCCGACCTGATTGGCGGGATGGCGGTATGTCGGGCGGCGGCGCTGGCGGAACGGCTCGGCTATCTGCAAAACGCTATTGGCGCGATCGCCAGTCCCTTCGACAGCTTTCTGGTCTTGCGCGGCCTGAAGACCCTGGCCTTGCGGATGGAGCGGCACAGTGCCAATGCCCTCCAGATTGCCGTCTGGCTGGAACAGCACCCGAACATCCAGCGGGTCATCTACCCCGGTCTGCCCAGCCATCCGCAACACGAACTGGCGCGGCGGCAAATGGACGGCCGTTTCGGCGGAATGATCGGGGCGGTCGTGCGCGGCGATCTGGCCGAGGTGACGCGGTTTCTGACCGGTTGCCGGGTCTTCACGCTGGCCGAAAGTCTGGGTGGGGTAGAAAGCCTGATCGAACATCCGGCGATCATGACCCACGCCTCCGTACCGCCCGAGGTGCGCCGGGAACTGGGGATTGACGACGGACTGGTGCGGCTGTCGGTAGGCATCGAGGACGTAGCGGACTTGATTGCCGATTTGGCGCAGGCGCTGCGTTGAACTCGCCAAAATCCAGCGGGAAATCGCCGGGAATCCGCCCATCAAGCGCGATTACTTCTTGGGCAAATACTGGTTGACCGCTTCCATCAGCAATGCTTCTTCGACCGGCTTGGTGACATAACTCTTGGCACCTTGCCGCGCTCCCCAAATCCGGTCCGTTTCCTGATCCTTGGTGGTTACGATAATCACCGGGATATGGCTGGTGGAGGGGTTCTTGGTGATCTGCCGGGTGGCCTGAAATCCGTTGATCTTGGGCATGACCACGTCCATCAGCACGAGGTCCGGCAGTTGAGCCTTGGCGACTTCAACACCCTCCTCTCCGTCCTTGGCGGTGATAGTTTCGTGGCCATGCTTCTTTAAGATCCTGGAAAGACTCAGAGTCTGGGTAGGCGAATCGTCGACAATCAATATGCGGGCCATGCTGCCACTCCTGGAATCAGCTTGCGTATCTTATTATGCAGCGGTTTTTCCGATTGGGTAGCATTGGGCGATAGTCTTTTGTCGCTACCCCTGAAAATTCAGCCGGCCAAACCCCTGTCCGTCATTGATTCATCATAAGCCCGTTCGGCCCCGGCAAGACGGCTTTACCCGCGTCAGCGGCTGACCGGCGCATGGTAGGATACCGAAAAGTTTAGCCTGATTCATGGGAGTTTGTTGCATGTACGATTCAGAACCCGGTTTTTTTACGCGCCTGACCTTGGCGTTGCGCACTTTTGGGCGAATTCTGACCGAGAACGACTTTGCCAGTGCCGTGTTGCGGCTGGAGCGCGGCGAATCCCGACCGCTGGCCGTCGTGGAATTGCCCAAACCGCCATTGCGCGAGACCTCGCCGGATTCTGCCCTGCAATTATTGGCCCTGTTGCAACAGGACGGGCGTTTTGTGGATTTTCTGGAAGAAAACGTCGCCACTTATTCCGATGCCGAGATCGGCGGCGCGGCGCGGGTCGTCCATGAAGGGTGCCATAAGGTCATCCATGCCTATCTCCAGCTCGAACCGGTGCGGGCCGAGGCCGAAGGGGCGCGGCTAACTCTGCCTGCCGGATTTGATGCCGCTGCGGTGCGGCTCACCGGTAACGTGGTCGGTCAGCCCCCATTCACCGGGACCTTGATGCATCGCGGCTGGCGGGTCGCCGGGATCACCTTGCCAAAAATCGCCGAGGGCCACGATGTCCGGGTACTGGCCCCGGCGGAGGTGGAACTATGAGCGCAGCCCGCTACGCCGTCGGCATTGATCTCGGCACCACCCATTGCGTTATGGCGGCAATTGATCTGCGTGCCAGCGACGGTGACGAGGTGGTGGACAGCATCGAACCGATCCCGCAGTTGATCGCGCCCGGTTTGGTCGAGGAACGGCTGGTGTTGCCGTCATTCCTGTATCTGCCCCATCCCGATGAACTGCGCCCCGAAGATCGCACTTTGCCATGGGGTAAACCGCTGCCGTTCGTGGTCGGCGAGTTGGCCCGGAGCATGGGCGGACGCACCCCGATCCGGCTGGCAGCCAGCGCCAAAAGCTGGCTGTGCCACCCCGGGGTGGATCGGCGGGCGGCGATTCTGCCGGTCGACGCGCCGGACGAAGTCCAGCGCGTCTCACCGTTGCAAGCATCGATGCGCTATCTGGAGCATCTGCGGGCGAGCTGGGATCATCGTCATCCCGACGCGCCCTTGCCGGAGCAGGAGGTGGTGCTGACCGTGCCGGCCTCCTTCGATCCGGCGGCGCGGGAACTGACCGCCGAGGCGGCGGCAACGGTCGGGCTGGGTCATCTGGTGCTGCTCGAAGAGCCACAGGCGGCGCTGTATCACTGGATTTTGGCGGCTCGGGGCGAATGGCGCAAACAGGTCCGGGTCGGCGACATCATTCTGGTGATCGACGTGGGTGGCGGCACGGCGGATTTCTCGCTGATTGCGGTTACAGAACGCGAGGGCGCGCTGGAACTGGTGCGGGTAGCGGTCGGCGATCACATCCTGCTCGGCGGCGACAACATGGATCTGGCACTGGCTCATGCGGTTCGCGCCAAACTGGCCGAAACGGGAACCCGTCTTGATTTTTGGCAGGTGCAGGCGTTGACTCATGGTTGCCGCCACGCCAAGGAAACCCTGCTCGGCGACACTGCCCTGGACACTGCGCCGGTGGTGGTCCCCAGTCGCGGATCCCGACTGATCGGCGGCACCTTGCGGACCGAACTGACTCGCGCTGAAGTCGCCCACATCCTGGTGGAAGGCTTCTTTCCGGCGGTCGCAGTTTCAGCTCATCCGACCAGCCGGGCGCGGGCGGCATTGACCAAGATCGGGCTACCCTACGCCCAGGATCCGGCGGTGACCCGTCATTTGGCCGCGTTTTTAACTCGGCAGATTGGCGCAACCCGCGATCTGGCCGGGTTTGAGAAACATACGCCAGACCGCGCCGGTTTCCTGCACCCCACCGCGGTGCTGTTCAACGGCGGCGTCTTCAAAGCGCCGTCTCTGCTGCATCGGACGCTGGACATCCTGAATGACTGGTTGAACACCGAAGGCGCTCCCCCGGCGCGGCTACTGGAAGGCATTGACCTTGATCTGGCGGTGGCGCGGGGTGCGGCCTATTACGGTCATGTGCGGTGCGGGCGTGGAGTGCGGATTCGCGGCGGCACCGCCAAGGCTTATTACGTCGGGGTGGAAAGCGCCATGCCGGCAGTGCCAGGGATGGAGCCGCCGATTGAGGCGCTGTGCATTGCTCCCTTCGGGATGGAGGAAGGAACTCAGGCCGAATTACCACCGCAGGAAGTCGGACTGGTGGTCGGCGAGCCGGTGTGGTTCCGCTTTTTCAGTTCCTCGGTGCGACGAACTGATCAAGTCGGCACGGTGCTGGATCAGTGGCAACCCGACGAAATTGAAGAACTGGAGGAGATCGCCGCGACTTTGCCCGCTGAAGATCGGCAACCCGGTGAAGTAGTGCCTGTGCGGCTGCATGCGACAGTGACAGAAGTCGGCACTTTGCGACTGGAAGCGGTGCCGCGAGTCGGCGCGGAAAGCTGGAAGATCGAATTTGATGTGCGTGAGCCTTAATTTTGGGGATGGCGGGATTCGGTACCCGTCTAAACGAATTGAGCCGCTGGCTTTGGAGGACATTTTTTCTGAAGCGGCGCATCTCATCGGGCGCAAAGCCGCATGACCAGGTGCAGGTAAATTCCACTATTCAACCGGCACGTTCCCTAATATGACGATTTGGACCGATCTGACTGCCGCCGCGCTGCTTGGCTCCGGGCGTGGTTCCGCCCCGATCCACCTGCCGGGCCGGCTGAATAAACTGCTAACCGGGATCGAGGCCGAGGATCGGTTGTTGCGGGCGGCGGGGATTCTGGCCGTCGCTGACCTAGCGGCGTTGACTGCGATCCCGTCTGTTGAACCGATGCCAACTCCTGCTCCGCCCGAAACCGCCTTGCCGGTCACCGATCGAAAATTAACCGGATTGCTGACCCGCCTGATCGAACACGGGCAACTGCTGCTGCTGGCCGAAGGCTGTCGATTGCTGGCCGCCGCTGGGCAATGCCTGCCGCCTCGATTACTGCCGTCAGCACTGGAGCTGGGCCGCAAATCGGTCGCGTTGCGCGAACCATTACGGCAGGCGCTGGGTCAGCGGGGTGCCTGGCTGGCCGGGCAAAACGCCGACTGGGCTTTTGCCGCGCTGGCCGGGACGAAACTGACCGAGCAGCGGCTGTGGGACGAGGGCGACGCCGAGCAACGAGCGGCTTTTCTGCGCCGGTTGCGGCCTATCGATCCGGCTGAGGCGCGCGAACTGTTGGTAGCCACTTTTCCCAGCGAAACCGCCCGGACCCGGACGATTCTGTTACCGGCCCTCGGCGAAAATCTGCACCCGAAAGATGAACCATTTCTCGCGGCCGTCCTCGCCAATGACCGCGGCAAGGAGGTTCGTCAACGGGCTGCCATCCTGCTCTCGCGACTGCCCAACAGCGGATTCGCCCAGCGAATGACCGCCCGGCTGGATTCCTGCGTTCGCAGTGAGCGCAAACTGCTGCGCACCGTGACCGTGATTGAACCGCCGGCGGTTTTCGCGCCCGATTGGAAAGCGGACCTGCTGGAGGAACAACCGCCGGCTGGAAGCAAACTCGGCGAGCGGGCCTGGTGGCTGAGGCAACTGGTCAGCTATGCACCGCTCGGCTGGTGGGAGAAAAAACTGGCGATGAACCCGGCGGGGATTCTGGCCGTTGCTGCCAAAAGCGAGTGGAAGGCGGCGCTGCTGGCCGGGTTCCGCGCCGCCCTCGGTCAGCAACCCGGTCATCCCGTCTGGACGCTGGCGTTGCTGGAGCGCGGCGGCTTTTCCCATCAGGACGCGGTGCAACTGGCGATGACCTTGGCACCCGCCGATGCCGACGCCGTGCTGCAACAGATTCTCGCCGCCACTGATGATGCCGGTCTGGCCGCGCAGCTTATCGAGACCGCCGATTTCACCTGGAGCGTCACGCTGTGGCGGGCGGCGCGGCAAAAATTGCCGGTCTGGCTGGCGCAGCAAGACTGGCAGTTCCGGCAAGCCTTGCCGTTGCTGGCGCATCGCCTGCCGCCGGAGGCACTCGCTGACGATCTGACCGGGCCGGAGCTGGCTCCGTTGGCCGACGTTCTCGCCGGCTTTTCCTCTATCCTTGAACAGCGGCGGAGCCTGCAGCGCTGCTTCCGTTTTGCCCCGGTTGTCCCTACTTTGTCCGCCCAATAGAAACGCACATGAGCCAGGTTCTCCGTCAACACGCCGAAATCCAGTTCGCCCACGAACTGGAGGAACTCCAGAAAGCCGATACCCGCCAGCGCCCGACCCACTGGGCGCTCAGTCCGTGGGCCGTCACCGACTACCTGTTGGGCATCCGGCTGGATAACGGTTTCGAGGTCACGCCGAAATATATCGGTAGTCGCCGGCTGGTCGAAATTGCCGTCGCGACCTTGGTCACCGACCGGGCGCTGTTGCTATATGGCGTTCCCGGGACCGCCAAGTCGTGGGTCAGCGAACATCTCGCCGCCGCCGTCTCCGGCGATTCGACCCTGCTGATTCAAGGTACCGCCGGCAGTAGCGAGGAGCAGCTTCGCTATGGCTGGAATTACGCGATGTTGCTGGCCAAAGGGCCGTCGCGCGAGGCGCTGACCCCCAGTCCACTGATGCGGGCGATGGAACTGGGCAAGACGGCCCGGGTTGAGGAACTGACCCGGATTCCCAGCGAGGTGCAGGACAGCCTGATCACGATCCTGTCGGAAAAAACCCTGCCGATCCCGGAACTGAACAGCGAGGTGCAGGCCACCCGCGGCTTTAACGTCATCGCCACTGCCAACAACCGCGACAAGGGGGTGAATGAACTGTCCAGCGCCCTGAAACGGCGGTTCAACACCGTGATTTTGCCGTTGCCAGCCAACGAGGATCAGGAAATCGCGATTGTCCAAAAGCGGGTCGCCGAACTGGGCCGGGCGCTGGAGCTGCCTGCCGAACCGCCAGCGCTCAAGGAAGTGCGGCGGGTAGTGCAAATTTTCCGCGAGTTACGCAGCGGCCTGACCAGCGACGGTAAGACCAAGCTCAAGTCGCCAACCAGCACCCTCAGCACTGCCGAAGCGATTTCGGTGATCAACAGCGGCATGGCGCTGGCCGGACATTTTGGCGATGGTGAACTTAAAGCCGGCGACTTTGCCAGCGGCCTGCTGGGCGCGGTGGTAAAAGACCCGGTGCAGGACGCTATCGTCTGGCGGGAATATCTGGAGACCGTGGTTAAGGAGCGCGACGGCTGGCGGGATTTGTACCGGGCCTGCCGTGAATTGGATTGAGAAATTAGCTGAGGGCTTGATGTTCCAAATTCATCCGGACGTGCTGCGTTCCGGCAATCTCGCTACGATTCAGGCCGCCGAGGCGCTGATCGGGGCGCAAACCTATGATCAATGGGGCCAGAAGGACTTGACGCGCAATAATTAAAGATGACCGGTCGGCTGATCGCGCAACTTGGTGCCCTGCGTCAACATGTCGAAGTGGCTGAATTTTTAAAGCCGTTGCAAGATGATCCTGATCGAGTGGATAGCCCTACACTGCATTATGTCTCATCAGTCATAAGTTCTCTCCCTGAAAAGCCTTGACGGCGCTCCTCGAAAGCAGCATGAATTCCCTGAGCAGCCCGTGTCTGAGCAACCCGATCGATCGAGGAGAATCCATGCTGACCTACCTGTATCATGCTTTAGCGAGTTTTCGCAATGCCTTTTCTCGTGAACACAGTGGGTTGCTGTTCTGTGCCGTGGTGTTGAGTTTTTTAGCGGCTCCGGAGATGATCGGGGTGACCTCGATGTGCCGGTTCTGGCAGGGGAATGAAGCGGTCTATCACCGTTTTATGCATTTCTTTCGTTCCAAAGCCCATGATGTTGAGGCCTTGTTGGGGACTGTCTTGTTCGACAATCAGACCGAGAAGTTACGACTGACGAGACCCGACGAGCGGCAGCAATGCCGTTTCCTTACCCGACAACAGTGATAGCCAACGCGCCAAGGAGAGCGAGAATAGGGGAACGCTTGCGTTTCGCGCTATCCCTCCCCGGCCTGAAGGCCAGGGTTTCTCGCGCAGTTCTGATGAGCAAGGCCCTTCTCAAATCCACCGGCATCGTCAGCGCTATGACTTCGCTGTCGCGGATTACCGGCTTCATCCGCGACATGATCTACGCGCAACTGTTCGGGGCCGGGGCCGGCACCGATGCCTTCTTTGTGGCGTTCCGCATTCCCAACTTCCTGCGCCGGCTGTTCGCCGAGGGCGCTTTCTCGCAGGCCTTCGTGCCGGTGTTCTCGGAATACCAGACCCAACATCCCCGCGAGGACCTCAAGGAACTGGTGGATCAGGTCGCCGGGACGCTGGGCGCGATCCTGTTGCTGATCACGGTTATTGGTGTGATCGCTGCGCCGGTCTTGATCCTGCTGTTTGCCCCCGGATTTACCGCCGACGCCGGCAAATATGAACTGACCGTGGAAATGTTGCGGATCACGTTTCCCTATCTGCTGTTTATTTCGCTGACCGCGTTCGCCGGCGGGGTGCTGAACAGTTGCGGGAAGTTCGCCATTCCCGCCGTGACCCCGGTGCTGCTGAATCTGACCATGATCGCCGCCGCGCTGTGGCTTGCGCCCCGGATGGAGCGACCGGTGGTGGGGCTGGCCTGGGGGGTGTTCATTGCCGGCATCATCCAGTTGGGCTTCCAGATTCCGTTTCTGCGCCAAGTCAAGCTGTTGCCGCGCCCGCGCTGGGGTTGGGCGGCGCGAGGGGTCCAGCAGGTGTTGAAACTGATGCTGCCGGCGCTGTTTGGCTCGTCGGTGGCCCAGGTCAACCTGTTGATCGACACCCTGCTGGCCTCCTTTCTGGTGTCGGGCAGCGTCAGTTGGCTGTACTACTCCGACCGGCTGGTGGAATTTCCGCTGGGTATTTTTGGGGTGGCGCTCGGGACGGTGATCCTGCCCAAGCTGTCCCGCCACCACGCCAGCGCTGAAACCGCTGATTTTTCCCGTACCCTCGACTGGGCGCTGCGCTGGGCGCTGCTGATCGGGGTTCCGGCGACGGTGGGGCTGATGATTCTGGCCGGGCCGATTCTGGCGGCATTGTTCCAGTACGGCCAGTTCGACGCTCGCGACGTGACGATGTCGGCCCGCAGCCTGATGGCGTTCGCGCTGGGGCTGGTGGCGTTCATGCTGATCAAGGTGCTGGCGCCCGGCTTTTACGCCCGCCAGGACACCCGCACCCCGGTCAAGTATGGGCTGATCACGATGGGGGCGAATACCGCCATGACCTTGGTGTTGATCTGGCCGCTGGCTCATGCCGGGCTGGCGCTATCCACCGCGCTGGCCGCGTTCCTGAACGCTGGACTGTTAGGACTCAATCTGCGGCGGCGGGGCATTTACCAGCCGCGCCCCGGGTGGGAAAAGTTCCTGCTGCAACTGGTCGTGGCTAATCTGGCGCTGGGGCTAACGCTGTGGTTTGGCGCGGGTGATCTGGATCGCTGGCTTCACGCCAGCGCCGGTGAGCGGTTGTGGCATTTGACCTGGCTGCTTGCCGCCGGCGGGGCGAGTTATCTGCTGACGGCGCTGGCGGTGGGCATTCGGCCCCGGCATTTGTTGCACGGGTAGGCGGCTGGCATTCGGGCGGATACCACCGCTAAAAGTGGAGAAAACACTATCCGGTTTTTAATGCAAGAACATGGGCTTAACCCAATCCGATTTTAAGCAGGAAATCGGGAGTCAGGGCGTGGTGTTCGAAATTCTCAACGGTCGGCGAAAGTTGACAGTCAAAACTTAAGGCCTCGATGATCAAACTGTAGGTTGAGATTTAGCCTAACTCTTTGTAGGGTAAGTTAAAAAACTCAGGCTAAAGCCCGACCCACAGGGGCAATCCCTTAAGAGACTGTCGAAAAACTCTTTTCTCCTAAGCTTCTACAGAAGCAGTTGCTGGTAATAATGCTATGCTTTCAGCTAACTTCTTAGCACTTTCGGCTAGTTTTTTAACGCGTTCTTTAAAAATTCTCCGCAACATTAATCGGATCGAAGCCACATAAACATGACTTTGACTGGAGGTAGGTTTCCGCTCATAATCTTTACTTAATCGGCGGTATCGATTGAGCCAAGCAAAGGTTCTTTCCACTACCC
>CAIRMO010000083.1 GCA_903879705.1 uncultured Candidatus Competibacteraceae bacterium
CATCAGGCTACACTAACTCCGAAGCCGAAGGTCGTGGGTTCAAGTCCCGCCGGGCGCGCCAATCTTTTCATGTACTTATCTCCGCAGTTTCCGCCGTCATCCCGCCAAGTTCATGTCAGGTCGCGTCAGGTCGCGTCAGGTAGCGACAGGTGACGACAAGGCCTTCGGCCCTGAAACCTACGCCGCCTCCAACATTGCCACCGCCCCGCGCAACCGATCCGGCGCCAGATGCGCGTAACGCTCGGTCATCTCAATCGAAGCATGACCGAGCAGGTCGCGCACCTCGGTCAAGGAAACACCCGCTTGCACCAGCCAACTCGCGAAGGTATGACGCAGATCGTGAAAGCGAAAATCCTTGATGCCCGCTAACTGGCAGGCATGGCCGAAACTCCGCTTCACATCCTGAATCCCGCCGAACACCAGCGGCCCGCCGGCCACCGCCTGCCGGGTCTGCAACGCCAGCCGCGCCGGCCCATTGATCGGAATTGCCCGCCGCCGGTTCGCCTTGGTGTGCATCGCCTCCAAATAAATCAGCCCATTCACAAAATCCACTCGCGCCCACTCCAAGCCCAGCAATTCACCCTTGCGCATCCCGGTATTCAGCGCCAGCGTGATCACCGCCGACAAATGCCCCGCACGCGGCCCTAATTGCCCTGCCGCATTCACCAGCGCCACCGCTTGTGGTTTAGTGAGCCAACGCACCCGCCCCTCTGGTTCACGCTGTTTTAAGCCCGGCACCGGATTCACCAGCGTATAACCCCATTCCTGATTCGCGTAATTGATCGCCCGCGACAACAGCCCGGTTTCCTTATTGATTGAACTGGCTGCCGCACCTTCCCGTTGCCGTTGCCGGATGTACTGGCGAATCCACACCGGCGTTAAATCCGCCAAGCATTGCCCTGTGAATGCCGGGTATAAATGCTGCAATGAAGTCCGGTCCCGCGAAGTCGCTTTTAAATCCGCCCTGGACAACAGAAACTCCAGCAACAGATCGTCAAACGTGATTAACGAATCCGGGCTTTCACCGGCAGGCGGATAATCTCGGCGAGGCGTTGTGCAGCGCATGGTTTATTCCCCGGCAGATCGACAGGCGCGGCAATGACCGGCGTTTTAACGCGGGTATTCTTGGCAATGAACGCCCGCACCGCTGCACTCGGAATCCGCACGGTTCTTTTTCCGAACTTGACCGCTGGCAATTCGCCTTGGGCAAGCCACCTTTGCACCGTCCGGGATGAAACGCCGCACTGCTGGGCGGTTTCGGCAATGGGCAACAGGCCATCGTTGTACGGAGTGTGTTGCATCATTATATATATGGCGTCGTTGATATTATCCCTATTGGGTACAATACCAAATATAGCTAATGGGTACAACAACGAACCGGCGAAAATAAAAATTAGATTCGGACGCTTCTTTCTGGCGGTTTTTGGATAGAAACGGATTCCAAAATCGTTTTGATGCTAATTTTTATCGGGTCTGGAAATTGGCTGATGTCGATCACGTCACGCGCGCGTTTCGGCCCGTTGCCGGTCAGTAGCCATTCGACACAAACGCCCAGCTTGCCGGCGATCTCAATGGCTTTTGACATGCTGGGCAACTTCTCCCCGTTCAGGTAGTGCCAGATCGTCGTTGTACTTAGATCAAAGGCCCGCGCCAGCGCCGGCTGGGTGGGTGCCAGCCCCGCATCGACGCACGCCTCGCGCAACCGTTCAGGAAACCCTTGGCTTTTCATGGCGCTATTGTTGGCGTTTGCCTTGTAGCTTTGAGGTACAAATTTCGCTTGCGCCAAGCAGTACCCGATAGGTACAATTTTGTTCATGAACGCAATCACCCCTCTCGAATTAGCTTTTCACCGCATCGGCGGCCCTTACGCGATGAGTAAGGCCTGCGGAGTGAGCAACACAACCGCGTTGCGCTGGAAAGCGCGCGGCGGTTTACCCCGCACGGAATGGACGGGCGAAACCCACTACGCCGAGATCATTGAAGCGGCGACTCAGATCACGAAAGCCGAGTTGCTTTCCACTTATGTCCCCCCGCCTAAACAACCGGAGCAACCCGATGGAAAAATCGATTGAAACAATCACCCTGCACTTGCCGGAATCACTCAAGCGGGATTTGCAGGATTTAGCGCTGGCCGATGATCGCGCAGTGGGCGAGTGGATTCGCCACCACCTCACGATGATTGTCTACGGATGCTTGGCCGCGAAAGAAGCGGCGCAAAGAAACGAGGAGAGGCGGAAATGAAAAAGGAACGAATTATTCGTGTGCAGCAGAAAAGGAAAAATGATGGGCGGCGCTTGCGCCCAATCCGATTGTTGATGACCACGGCCATGCGGGACCCTTACAGCAGCTACGAACGCCATAAAGCCAAGCTGCATCGTCTGCCCTTGAGTCCGGGTCAGTACGCCACCGGCATTCGCCGGATCGTGGATCGCTTGGGGGTCTGAACATGCCCCTTGCGCCCCGGCAGTTTTCGGTCTATCGTTTTCAACAGGTGCTTAACACACCCCA
>CAIRMO010000084.1 GCA_903879705.1 uncultured Candidatus Competibacteraceae bacterium
GCTGGTGGATTTGGCCTCGGAATTGCGAGACTTCGCGCCGATAGACCCCGACCTGACCCGCAAAGCCTTAGCCCTGGCTGAAATGACCCACGATGCCACCAACACCCTCAGACTGGTGTTTGAACCCGCCCGCCCGGAACTCACCCTCATTCAAGGCACCGCCGCATGAATCCCACCACCGCCCCCCAACCCTGCCGCAATCTCAACGCCAGTGCCAAAGAGCGCACCACCGGCGCCCGCATCGAGTTTGATGAATGGCGCTTAACCACGACCGATTACACCTCCAAGGAACTGCTGGATCACTGGCGAGGGATTCGCACCGCCTGGGGTTTGACCCATGACCAACGCGACCGCAAGCCGACCCGCCGATGAGTAGAACCCTTGAAGGGGTATGCCGCGACCCGTTCACCGCGCAACTGCTGGCCTTGATTGCCGAGCAGCCGGGGATTAACACCCGGCAACTCACCGCCCGGCTGAATCCGCAAAAGGACAAAACCGGGCAGTATTTAACCGTACTCAAACAAGCCGGACTGCTCAAGGCGCTGGTTCCACCCCTCAGCAATCAGCCCTATGGCTGGGCGCTGGCCGGTTATCAAGCGCCGCTGGTGGAACCGGAGCCGGTCATCACCCCCGAACCCGTCATCACCCCGGAGCCGGTGATTGAGGAAGAGGACGATGACGAAGAAATCAGCTTCAACCGCGCCCGGCCACATTCCGCGTCATTACCCAAAGGCATCACCGAGGAGGATTTGGAATGGCATCGCTACTGGCAATCCCGCGCCCTCCAGAGAGTCCACCGAACCGCGCCCCTGGAGACCGCTTGATGCAAACCGAACCGACCCGGCCAGACCGCGACTGGCGCTATCCCGAACCGCCCGATCCGTCTCACGACGGCCCGCCGCCCTGCGATGAACCCGCAACTTATCGAGTGGAGAACCGGAAATGACCGCCCGCATCCTGAACTTTCCCTGTCGCCGCCCGCTGCCCAAGGCCACGGTTCAAGCGATGGTGGATTCCAGCATGGTCATCAACGCCGCAGAAGACCTGTTGTTGGAAATCGTCCTGTCAGTCCGCTTGAACGAAGTGCCGCCCCAGGAGCGCCGGAAGCTGGTCGAGGTGCTGCATCGGGGTCAGCCCTTGACCGTGGCCCTCGGTGGCGATGGCCCGATCCCGCGTCCGAGGTCGATCCGGAAAACGCCCGGAGACCGGTCAGGAGGCGACGATGTGGCGTAGGGGTAGGCATGGGTAGCGGGTCGAGCGTTTGAACGCCCCAGCGACCCTCTCCGGCGGTTTGAGCGGCATTCCGCAACCGGTCACGGCCCTCGACCTCCGGGCGCAGGCCGATGGTCAGCTCCACGCCCTGCTCCTGGCCGAGGGGATCACGCCGCGAGCGGTCTACCGGCCCGGCGAAGTGTGCCAGTTGCTCCGGATCAGCCCGACCACGTTGCGCCAATTCTGCGAACTGGCCGAGCATCCGGCGGTAAAAAATGCCGATCCCCGCGCTCTGGATTCCTTTCTGGTTGGTTGCCATCACCGCATTGATCACGCGGCGCTGGTGGAGTGGTTAGTCAGAAACCAGAAGTTTCAGCGGGAGGGGTAAGAATTATTGGCTTGGGGCCATAGAATTGCGTGGTCACTGGTGCAGTTTCCAGTGTAGCCGTCAGGTTTTACGCACACTGGTTACCTAAAAATATTCTGAGCCGCGCTAATCGCCTGCAGATGATCCAGCGCTAACCCATTAATGTTGCTAATGGTTAGCAATGGTGGTTTCGTTAGGGTCAGCTTTGATGATTTTGATAGTATAGAAACAGTAAGCAAGCCAAACCTCTGGCCGAATGCTGCCAAGAACTCATCGACCGCGACCGCGCCAGTGCCGCCGGGCAGGACAACAGCACGGTCGTGTTGATCGCAACCGACCAGATAGCTGCGTCGCCCGAGACCCCTCTCCCATGAAACTCTCTGCAGCCCTGGATCTCGTCTGGCAACTCTCCGCCCAAGAAGCAGCCAACGCGGCCTTTACCGCCATCGAACCGGAGCATTTGTTGGAGGCGGTGCTGAAATTCGCCGAATTATCGCTGGCGCAGCTCGAAAAGGCCGGGATCGCCGCCGATCGGGTCCAACCGCTGGCCGATGAAATCGCACAGATTCAGGCAGCGCTAACGCAGCGACAAATCGACAGTCGGATCGCGCGCCGTCGGTTGCGGGCGCGGCTGGGCCGAGGCCAACGGCCCGCGCAAGGATCAACGATCCACCGTTCTCCAGCCAGCCGGGAGCGATTTGCTGTTGCCAATGGCCTGGCCCGCCAGCAGGGCCAGGTAGAGACCGCCGTTGCGCACTTGCTGACGGCGCTACTGGCGGCCCCCACCCCGGCGATGATTGAGATACTGGGGCCGGCGCTGGACCCGAGGCCAGACAATCCCTCACCGTTGATTGCGCCTGGCCCGGACCTGGTGGCGCTGGCGGCGGCTGGCCAGATCCCCGATCATCCGGATCGCCAACCGGAATGCACCGCGCTACTCCAGATGTGGAACCAGCCGCGAACGCGCTGCATCCTGCTGATCGGCACCGCTGCGGCCACCGCCGCAACCGTGACGGCGTTGGCCCACCTCCTTGCAGCGCGGACGACCGAAGCGTTACCGCTAATGCGTCGGCTGATTGATCTCAGCGGCCTGCCGGCTGAGCAGCCCACCCAGTTTCCCGCCCTGCTGGCCGAACGGCTGGGTCACATGGCTGGACAAGAGGATCTCGTCCTGGTGCTGCCGACCCTTCGCGACAAACCGGACTCGACGGTCCAGCACGCCTATCGCACCGCGCTCGCCCACGTTCTGCGGAGTCAGCCGCCCCGCTGTCTGTGCCCGGTCGAGCCGGGGGCCTACCAGCGTTGGTTGGAGAAAGACATGACTTGGCAGCGGATCGCCCAGATCATGTGGCTCCGGTCCACCATTGCTGCCGGACTACCCTCACAACTCTGAGTCCATCGCTTATGTTCACCGACCGCGCCCAAACCGTTATCGATCTGGCCAAGGCCTACGCGACAAGCGACAACGGTCAGGAGTTGGCCCTGCGACATGTGCTGGCCGCCCTGGCGGAGCGTCCGGAAACCCGCACTCGCCTGGCCGACGCCCTCAGCCTGAGCGTCGCGGAGTTGACGGAACGCTGCCCGGTGATCGTGGATCGGCAGCTAATCGCGGGCCGGTTGCCGCTGGCTGCCGCGACGCGGGCGTTGTTGACCGAGGCTAAAACGCTCGCCGAGGGCGTCCCGGAACGCCGTCAACCGGGATTGATCGGGCCGGACCATCTGGCCGGGGCGGTCGCCTTGTCGGCGGAAATCTGCGTGGAACTACGAGTCGCGCCCCGTCAGCGAGAAGCCGTACTGGCGCAATTGGCGACTTGGCAGGATCAGGCCGCCCAGACGCCGCGCCTCGACGAGTTCACTGACCGGTTGCGGACCCTGCGGGAGACCGTACAAGCCCGGCTGTTTGGTCAGGATCATGCGGTGGCGGCGTTCATCGAAGGGTTGTTCAACAGCGAACTGGTCGCAGCCGCAGATGCCCAGCGCAAAGCGCCACGGGCCAGTTTCGTGTTCGCCGGACCGCCGGGGGTGGGCAAAACCCTGTTGGCGGAGCTGGCCGCGGCGGGGCTGGAACGGCCCTGCAAGCGCTTCGACATGAGCGCTTATGCCGATCACCAGCAGTTTCAGGCGCTGGTCGGCTGGGCCAAGAGCTATCAGGGCGCGCATCCCGGCATCCTCACCGAATTCGTCGAGAAGAACCCCGACGCCGTGCTGCTGTTCGACGAGATCGAGAAGGCCCATCTCAACACCGTCCAGTTGTTCTTCCAGATCCTGGATGCCGGCCTGTTGGAGGACAAATACCACGAGCGCAACGTCGCCTTTCGCGACACGATCGTGATTTTCACCACCAACGCCGGACGCAAGCTGTACGACCAGCCCAACGCCAGCGGAGTGCAGTCCGCCCACGCCGCGTTCCACCGCCAGACCATCCTTGACGCCTTGGCCAGCGATGTGGATTCCCGCACCGGCCAGCCGTTCTTCCCGGCTGCGCTGTGTTCACGCCTGGCGAAAGGCTATCCGGTGTTGTTTAACCGCCTGGGCGTAAACGAGCTGGAGCGGGTGGTGCAGGCCGAATTGGAACGGGTGGCGGGGTTACTGGAGCGGCAATACGCCACGCGGATCGAGTTCGATGAGGCCGTTGCCCTGAGTCTGGTGTTGCGGGAAGGCGCTCGGGCTGACGCCCGCACCCTGTGCGCCCAGGCCGAGCGCTTCGTCAAGGCTGAATTGTTTCAGTTTTGCCAGTTGTTCAAAACCGACCGCCTGGAAGAAGTCTTCACGCGGGTCGATACCCTGCGCTTTGCCTTGGACGCGGAAGCCGTGGGCGAAGACCCGGCGCTGCGCCGGTTGTTTGCGCCGGATGAGCGGCCCGTGGTGTTGCTGATCGCTGGTTCGCATACGGTGACGCGCTACCCGCAGCACATCAGCGCCGTGGATTGGCGTTGTGCTGATTCAGCGGAGGTGGCCTGGGCGGTGCTGACCGGCGCACAACCGGTGCTGGCATTGGTCGCGTTGGAACTGGACGAGGCGACCGGCGTTATGGGGACCGTGCTGCAATTTGATCATCTGCCAGCCGCTGCCAGGGGATTGGCGCGAGGCCAGGAACTGTTGCGCGAACTGCATCAGCGCCTGCCGGAATTGCCGGTCTGGCTGCTGGTGGAGCAACCGGAAGCGGCTATCCCCGCGAACGTCGATCCCGAACGCTTCGCCGCCTGCATCCGGGGTGGTGGGGCGCGGGGGATCATGGTGAGCCGGTTTACCGATGCAGCCGGAATGGGCTGGGAAGCACAGCGCGATGCGTTCGCTGCCGAGTTACTGGCACTGTGTCGCCAGCAGTCCCGGGAACGGGAAGCGGCGCGGCTGGGCCAACAACGCCAAGTGCTGTCGTTCGCCACCGCGCCCCGGTTGGCGCGAGAGGGCCGCGAACTGGTCGTCCGGCTGCGCCAGTTGCGATTAAGCCGGGCGCTGGCGGCGGCGGATGCCGGTGAAGTGCTGGAAGACGTTGAGCGGCCCCAAACGCGCTTTGCCGATGTGATCGGCGCGGACGCCGCCAAGGCGGAATTGCAGTTTTTCATCGATGTTCTGAAGGCCCCACAGCGCTATGCGGCGCTGGGCCTGAAACCGCCCCGAGGGGTGTTGCTGTACGGCCCGCCCGGTACCGGAAAGACTTTATTGGCGCGGGCGCTGGCCGGGGAATCCGAAGTCGCGTTCCTCCCGGTTGCCGCCAGCGCTTTCGTCACGATGTGGCAGGGGAGCGGGCCGCAGGCGGTGCGCGATCTGTTCGCCCGGGCGCGCCGCTATGCCCCGGCGATCATTTTTATCGACGAGATTGATGCAATTGGCCGGGTGCGCACGGGCGGGGCCAGCGGTCGGGCCGAGGAAAATACGCTGAATGCGCTGCTCACCGAACTGGACGGGTTTACCAGCCCGGCCCCGGACCGGCCGGTATTCGTGCTGGCAGCAACCAATTTCGGGATTCAGGCCGAGGACGCCGAAGCGCCGGAGCGTTCCGCCCGCACCCTGGATCCGGCGCTGGTGCGGCGGTTTTCGCGGGCGATCCGAGTGGACTTGCCGGATACGGCAGCGCGGCGGCGGTATCTGGAGGCGCGATTGGCTGATCCCGAGCGCTATGCGGTTTCTGCGGCGGCGCTGGAACTGGCGGCGGAAAAGACCGTGGGAATGTCGCTGGCGGATCTGGATCGGGTGGTGGAGGCGGCGGCGCGGCTGGCTTTGCGGCAGAACCGGCGGCTGGATGATGACGTACTAATCGAGGCCATCGACACCGCCCGCGACGGTGAAGCCCGGCCATGGTCGCCGGCGTTTCTGGAGAGTACGGCCCGTCATGAAGCCGGGCATACGCTGCTGTACTGGCTGTCCGGTTGGTGGCCGACCGAGGTGTCCATCGTGGCCCGCGGCGACCGGGGCGGGGGAATGCGGCGCAGCGAGGCGGAGTTGCAGCGGGAGAGTCTGACCCGTGCCGAGTTGCTGGCCAGCATCCGCACGGCCTTGGGCGGACGGGCGGCGGAATTGGTGTATTACGGGCCGGAAGCGGGGTTGACCACCGGCGCGTCCGGTGATTTGGACTACGCGACCCGGTTGGCGCGGCAGATGGTTTGCCGCTATGGAATGGATGAGGATTTCGGGCCGCTGGCAGCGCCGGAATTGTTGAATCTGGCCGGAGCGGTCGGCAGTCCGCTGTACGGCCAGGTGACCGAGACCGTGCGGGGGATGCTCAAGCGGGAAATGGAGCAAACGGTGAAGCTGCTGGAGGCCCACCGCCCGTATCTGGATGCCGTTGCAGCGGCGCTGATGGCGAAGAATCGGTTGCTGCGGCGGGATTTGGAGGAATTGCTACCGGCGCTGCCCGCGTGGCCCGCCGGTTGAAGCGGCTATTTCTGGATCCAGGCTATGCAGGTGCCGAGCTTCCGCTTTGCGGGTCAGTATGAGCATCGGGTTAGGCAACACCTTTCGCCGCTAAGAACGCATCAGCGGCTTGTACTACTGTTGATGCTTTGAAAACGATGCCAAGATCAATCATTTCCTGCTGCTGTGCCATAGGCTGCGTTTGAGTGGGTATCGGGACAGGGATTATCTGATTGAGCTGGGTTCTACAGAAGACAGCAGCAACTACCCCAATGAATAAAAGCCTAGATCCGACCATTGTGTTCCCTGTTTTATCTGTGAACATGCCTTGATTTAGAATGAAAACCGGACTCCCGCTAGAACCGCCGAATACCGAGGCATCGATTAGGAAGCATGGGGTATTCTCAAAGTCAACTTGCAGCGGGCTTGCAGTCGTTCCACGACGGGCAACAGGTAGCAGGTTCTTGCTGTCCCAGATCCCATCAGGATAGCCAACGAAGGTTACCTGCTCTATTGCATCGAGTCTGGCGAACTCATCAACTGTGGGGATCATCTCTGCCAATACGTAGCGGTAGAAAAAATCGGTACCAGTCCTTTGCTTGATCTGCGCCTCAAGCGGTGCCAACGGCAGAATGGCGATATCAATACTTGGATCTGGGTGTCCGAACCAAGCTGTAGACCAATCAATGATGTCCGCAGGGAATCCTTGGCCAACAAGTGGATTATCACCATCACGCTTGAGGAGCGTTAATCGCCCTGATCTCATGCCCTCGACGACATGCTTATTTGTGACAATGAATGGATGGTTGACATCACCTCGTTTGAGAGCAAAGAAGAAGCCGGTGCCTGCTCCGGCTTCTCCTGCCACGTCAATCGTGTCGATGCGTACTGTCGTGAAGAAGAGCTGCTCTGCAATAGAGTCGACTTGCATTTGTTTTCCTAACGAATTTGATCAATAGGGGCTACAGATGTTCTGTTCAATGATTAGATGCCAGCCGTATTGGTGGCGGACTGAATCTTTATCAGCCGTGTTGCCAGCCAACAAATGGCGAGTGCTTTAGCGGCTTGCCTGTTTGGGAAACTCCAAGTCCCAAATAAACTGCCAGAGAATCAGATTATTATCTTGACCACCTGACAGTGCCCACTGCCCATCGCTTGTCAACGCTACGGCATTGATACCACCCGTATGTCCGTTCAAAGTGTGCAAGCACTGCCCTGTCTCCAAGTCCCAGAGTTTGAGGGCCATGTCATCACTCCCAGAAAGCGCTCGCCGCCCGTCGCTTGTCATCACTACAGCCAAAACCTCTTCCGTATGTCCGGTTAGGGTGCGCAGGCACTCGCCAGTTGTCAGGTCCTTGAGTTCGAGAGTGTAATCAACACAGTTCCCCCACAATGCTCGCCGCCCGTCGCTCGTCACCGCGACGGCCTGCATATACTCCACGGTCAGGGTGCGCAAGCACTGGCCGGTTGCCAGATCCCAGATCATCAGCAAGTCGTCTCCGCTTCCAGACAATGCTAGCCGTCCTTCGCCAATCATCGCCACAGCACCTACCCCACCCGTTCCGATCAGAGTACGCAGACATTCGCCTGTTATCAGATCCCAGAGTTTGAGAGTCTTATCCTTGCTCCCCGACAGCGCCCGCCGCCCGTCGCTCGTCAACGCGACGGCAGAAACTGCTTTCGTATGTCCGGTTAGGGTGCGCAGACACTTACCGGTTTCCAAATCCCAGAGTTTGAGGGTGTTGTCGTAACTCCCCGACAGCGCCCGCCGCCCGTCGCCGGTCATAGCTACGGCCTCGACCGATTCCATATGCCCAGCTAAGGTGCGCCGGCACTTACCTGTTTCCAAATCCCAAAGCTTGAGGGTGGTATCATTGCTCCCCGACAATGCCCGTCGCCCGTCGCTCGCCACCACTAAGGACGAAACCTCATCGGTATGGCCAGATAAGGTTTTTACCGGATAGCCGACACGCAAGTTAGTGATTCTGCCTTGGCATATTAACCGGCTATAACGATCTTGCAGCGCAACATCGGGTCGGAAATTGATCTCTTTCCAAGCGGCGAACAGTGTGGCATAGGCACCCCGAAAATCACTCCGGGCTAGGCCAGTATCGATTTTGGCCAGCGCTTGTTGCAGGGCTGTGTGGGCTTGGAGTTTTTCGGCCCAGCCCCGCGGGGGTGCGATTTGTGGAACCGCCCGATAAGCACGGGATACCAAGTTCCACAGCCTGAAGGTTTGGTCCTCGCTTCCCGACAGTGCCTGTCGCCCATCGCTGATCAGCGTTACAGTATTGACCCTACCTGTATGTCCGGTCAGAGTACGCAGGCACCGGCCCGTTGTCAGTTCCCATATCTTCAGGGTTTTGTCTTGGCTTCCCGATAGTGCCCGCCGCCCGTCCCCAGTCACAGCTACAGCATGGACCCCCTCCGTATGCCCGGTTAAAGTGCGCAGGCACCAGCCCGTTTCCAAGTCCCAAAGCTTGAGGGTGCCATCGCTATCCCCCGACAGCGCCCGATGCCCATCGCCCGTCACCGCTACGGCCTGGACCCACCCCGTATGCCCGGTCAGGGTGCGCAAACAGTCTCCGGTATCCAAGTCCCAGAGCTTGAGGGTCTTGTCCCGGCTCGCCGACAATGCGCGCCGTCCGTCGTTGAACACTGCCACAGCATCGACCCAATATGTATGGCCAGTTAGAGTGCGCAAGCATTGGCCGGTTACTAAGTCCCAGATCTTGATGGTCTGGTCTGCGCTCCCTGATAGCGCTCGCCGTCCGTCACTCACTACGGTTTGGGCTGAACCCGTATATCCGGTTAGAGTGCGCAAGCATTGGCCGGTTGCCAAATCCCAGAGCTTGAGGGTCTTGTCCCAGCTTCCCGACAGTGCCCGCCGTCCTTCGCTGGTCAGCGCTACGGCATTGACCGACTCCGTATGCCCGTTCAGGGTACATAAACACTTGCCCGTTGCTAACTCCCAAAGCGTGAGAGTTTTATCCCCGCCGGACAGCACCCGCTGCCCATCACTGGTCACCGTCGCAGACTTGATGTGATACTCCGTAACCAGGGTACGCAAACACCGGATGGGCTTGATCTCTATCCCTGCAAACAACGCCTCGTACCGACCCGGATAGGCTTCCAGGCAGGATCGCGCAGCGTCAGGATCGGATCGTTCGGCGTGAACTTGGGCAGTCAGCTCCGCCAACGTCTCGGCGGAGTTCTCCGGGTTGTTGCCGCAGTTCTCCAGCCGCCGCAGCACTTCCAGGTCGTCGATTTCTGCTTTCCGCCATTGCAGCAGGCTGAGGTTGTAGACCGCTTGCGGGTGCGTCGGGTCTTTTTCAACCGCTTGCCGGAAACAAGTCAGGGCTTCGACTGGTTTGCCGAGTTCGGAGTACGAATAGCCCTGGTTATTGAGTTCAGCGGCGCTGGTGTCCAGTATCTGGATGCGGTAGTGCGGCGCGTCCTGCTTAAATAGCTCCCGGTAAATGCCATTCAGCCGCTCGCGCAGTTGGCCGAAATCCTGTGGCCGTTGCCGTCGGTCGCGGGCGATCACATCCAGCAGCAAGGTGCGCAGACTGGCCGGCAAGTCGCGCCGCGCCTCCCGAGGCTCCAGCGGCTGGCCGGTATTGGCCGACCAGTGAGCAAACGGCCGTCGTCCGCAGACCATCTCCCACAGACACAGTCCGAAACTGTAGACATCAGAGTCATACCAGACGCCCTCCGGCACCGTGGCGCTGCGCCGACGCGGATCGCGGCCCTGTTCCGGGGCCATATATTCCGGCGTCCCCATCTGCATCCCGTAACTGGTTTCACCCACCGCCTTGCCCACCGTTTGCTGGCGCTCCGCCAGCGTGGCTTCCCCCACCAGCCCGAAGTCGGTCACTTTGGCCAGCCCGTTCCCGGTCACCAGGATATTCGCCGGTTTCAGATCCCGATGCAGCAATCCCCGACCATGCGCTCGTTCCATCCCGTGGCAACACTGCATGGCCAGATCCAGTCCCACCCGGTAGTCCAGGCATTTGCCATCGGCAATCCAGTCCTGCAACGTCCCGCCGTCCACATACTCGACGAAAATATGCGGGATGTCCTCGATATTGCGCACGAAATAGCAATAGGCGACATGCGGATGCATTCCCAGCCCCGTCCAGGCGTCGGCTTCCCGCACTACCCGCACGAAAAAATCCGGGATCTGGAGCATCATCGCCTTGGGCTGCTTGATCGCGAAACGCAGGTTCTGGGCCTTGTCCCGGGTGATGTAGACATAGCCCATCCCGCCTTCAAACATCCGCTCGACGGTATAGCGCCCGGCGATGACATGACCGGTTGGGTAGACCGTGCAGGACTTCACCGCCCGGGGTGGGGCCATCGCTGGCGAGGCGGGCATCACAACACTTTCCGGCTTCTGCCGGGTGGGCGCAGGAATCGGAGCCGGCGCTAACGGAGGGACTATTTCTGAATCTGGATCGCGCAGCACCGTGTCATGGGCGGCTGGCCCCGAACCGGAATTGCCTAACCACTGCTTGGCCTTGTTCCATAACGTAGCGCCCATCGTTTTGATCCCCCAATGACTGCCCTAAAAAGTTTCAGTGTAGACTAAGATGATAATAGAACACCGGGATCCAACGGATTGCGGGCGACTGGCGACAGCCTGGAACGACAGCGTCGTCGCGGAAAAGAATTGCTCATCGGAATTGGATGATTGCCATGAACCCATTGATGTTACGCAGTATTGCGCTCGGTCTGCTGGCGACAACGCCGCTGCCATTCAGCTACAGCCAGCCCGTCAATCCACCCGTGGCGCTGAATCCAGCGGTGCAGGTCACCCAACCTCCAGCCCGGAACGATACAACGGCCGGAACCGCTCCCCTTCAGCGCCTGGCCGCGGCGCAAACACCCGCCGAGTCCACCGCGCCAGCGAAATCTCCAGCGGCGGTAACCGACCCAGCGCTGGACATTGTGCTGGTACTGGACAACTCCGGCAGCATGAAGCAGAACGATCCGCAACTGCTGACCCGTGAGGTGGTGACCCGATTTCTGGATGGGATCAGCGCCAATACCCGAATGGGAATGGTGGTCTTCGATCAGGACGCCCGTCTAATTGAGCCACTCACCGCCCTCGACAGCCTGAACGCCAAGATCGGCTTTCTGAAAGGCTTGGAAAGCCTCAATTATCAAGGGAAGTACACCAACAGCCCGGTCGCCATCGAACGTGCCCTGTATGAATTGAGAACCCACGGCCGTGAGCAGGCTGGCAAGATCGTCATTTTCCTGACCGATGGCATCGTCGATACCGGCGACAGCGCCCGTGACCGGGAAAAAGCACAGTGGCTCAAGGACAGCCTCACGGTCGAGAGCCAGAAACTCGGTATTCGCCTGTTTACCATCGCCTTCACTGATCGGGCCGATTACCAGCTCATCCAGACTCTGGCCATGAAAACCGGCGGGGAATACTTCCGGGCCTACCAGGCCAAGGAGATTGAGGGCGTTTTCAACGCCATCAACGCGCGTCTTGCGCCGGTGCGCCCGGCGGCGGTCGAGGCGGCGGTTCAGCCACCAGTGGTCAGCCCACCGCCTGCCCCGTCCAGTCCAACGCCGGTTGTACCGCCAGTGGCTCCCAGCCCGCCACCCCAGTCTGGTCTACCGCTATCCCTGTGGTTGATGGGAGGCGTGGCCCTGGCTGGCGTTTTCATCGCTCTGGTGCTGTTCATGCGGCGCGGCTCGCGGACGCCCACCCCGAACGGTGGATCAGCGCCAGTTGCGAGTACCGCCAGTGAGCTTCCCCTGCCACAGGCGGAGTTACTTGACCTGAAAGGCACCCTGTTCCAGCAACCGGTGCCCCTGACTCAGCGCCGCGTCCGCATTGGCCGCACCGCGGACAACGACATCGTCATCCCCGGCGAAGGCGTTTCGGCCCTGCACGCCACCATTCACTACCAGGATGGTGTTTTCTACCTCGAAGATCAGCGCAGCTCCAACGGCACCTGGCTCAACGACGACCGGAAACGCCTGGAGCCGCATCACCCGATTCGGCTCAAGAGCGGCGACCGCATCCGGTTCGATAGCTGCGCACTGACGTTCCGAGTTGCTCAGCAACCTGGCGTTGGCGGCACGATCCTCGCTCAGGATCGCCCACAAGGTCCTGGGGGTACGGTCCTCGCGCAGCCTGAACCGGCCGGCGCGTCTCCGCCCCCCGCTCCTCATCAAGCATCAGTGATCGCCCCTGCACCGAAGCCGAACCAAACGATGACCCAGGAAACCCGGCTGAAAACGCTGATGTGCCCACATCATGCCTCGCTCAAGGCCGAAGAACTCTGTAGCGGGTGCCAGAAGGCATTCTGTAAGCTGTGCGTGGACGACATTGACGGCAAGACGATCTGCAAGACCTGTCAGGCGCAGCCGGCCCCATCCGGTTCGAGTGCAAAGGCCTGACCATGGAAATCCGCCTGGAGGTCGCCAAGGGTCCTGAGCGGGGCCAGGTGTTCGTACTGGCCGAACCCACTACCGCCATTGCCGGGCGTCATACCGATGCCCGGTTTCGCTTCTCCGAGCAGGATCCCTATATTTCGCGCCGGCATTTCCTGCTGGAACTGTCGCCGCCCAGAGCCTACTTCCGGGATCTGGATGTCACCAATCCCAGTAAAATTAACGGCCGATACGTCCAGGAAGCCGAGTTGGCCGATGGCGATCTGATCGAGGTGGGCTACACCTGCCTGAAAGTATCGCTTCGCGCCGTCAAAGTCGCAGTTCCCCCACCAGCACCAGCCCCGGTTAAGCCGCCAGCAGCACCTGTCGTGAAGCCAGCCCAGCCCCAACGCCTGGCGGTTGCCTGCGGCTGTGGCCAGGATCTGACCGCACGGGCCAATCACGATGGTCGTGCCTGCGAATTGCGGGATGTGGTCAGCTACGCCTGTGAAAAGTGTTTACCGAAGGGCGACCCGGTCGCTAACCGGTCCGTCAACGACTATACCCTGCTCAATGCCATCGGCGAGGGCGGCATGGGTACCGTTTATCTCGCCTACCATCGTCCTACCGCACGGGTGGTAGCCCTCAAGCAAATGAAGATCGCCGACCGGCAACTCGGTGCGCGGTTCGAGCGGGAAATCCGGTTGCTGCAACGGGTCATCCATCCCCATGTACTGCGTTGTCTCGACAGCGGCCAGGCGGCGAACAACGGCCAACCGTATCTGGTGATGGAATACGCCCCGCTGGGCAGTCTGGATCAACTTCTGACCGACCAAAACAGCTCGTTACCCAAGGCTATTGCCGTCGCCTATATCATCCAGGCCTTGCGCGGTCTCGGGCAAATCCACCAGGCCGGTATCGTGCATCGCGACCTCAAACCCGAAAACCTGCTGTTGAAGAAGGACCCGCCAGGAACAACCCGCGTCAAAATTATGGATTTCGGGCTGGCCCGGGAATTTTCCAGGGCCGGCGGCTCGGTACTTACCCGCGTCGGCCAAGCGATGGGGACGCTGCTGTACATGCCTCCGGAGCAAATCAAGGATGCCCACAGCGTCCGGGAACCCGCCGATCTCTACTCGCTGGGCGTTACGCTGTATCACCTGTTGACGGGTCAATACCCGTTCAACTTTCCCACCCCCCGCGACATCTTGCGGTTTCTGGTGGAAAACCAGGGGAAGTTCCGTTCACCGGAAGAGGCGTTGCAGCACCTGATCGCAATCAGGAAGTTCAAAACGCCTTATCTCATCGTTCTGGAAGATGAACCGATCCCGATCCGCCAACGCCAATCCGCGATTCCCGCGGAGCTAGCCCGGATCGTTGACCAGGCGATTAGCAAACCCGTGGAGCGGCGATTCCAGCGAGCGGCTGATTTTCAGCAATCCCTGGAGGCCGTTTATCCCCGCCTGTAGCCAGCCCGGGCATACCGCCAGACTGAAACGATGAGATCTAATACCGTTTCCCGATAGGTTTTGTTAAAAACCACCCTGTTCGTCATACCCGCGAAAGCGGGTATCCAGTTGTTCAGCGGTTGCCTGGATTCCCGCATTCGCGGGTATGACGAAAACCTATTCAGAATTGGTATAACCTAACAATAGTTCGGACAGTTTTGGAACCTACCATCAAACGGTTAGCTCCAGCAGGTTGTATTAAATCCAACTCTGGCTAACCTTTAAATTCCGAATTTGCAGGGAATCCATCATAACTAATCCCCGTCCATAATCCCCCGCAGCGATTCAGGAACCTCTGCATTCTTGAACCGTTCTTGAATTTCAGCACGGACACTACGAAGAAACTGTTGTGTCCTATCCGAATTTATCCATTCCATAAAGAATTTTTTGTCAGCTTCTGACCAGTCGCATTCATCTGTAGCAATATGGGAAGCCATCAGATCAGAAACAAACGGGTTTCCTAGATTCGGCCTATCGGATGTAGGAGATTCATCCGCAGGCTGGTAATAAACAACATTGAGAAAATGCAGGACTCCGTTAGGTTCTTTCTCAACGCCAGCTAAAGCAATAGCAAGATCAGCACGAAATTGATCTGCCATTGCATAAACCCTGTCGGGAGATATGCTGACGTGGCGACCACTAGGCAGTTGCGGCATGGATATTTATCCTGTTGAGTCAATGGTTCGGACAGTTTAATTCTTCAAAAACTTGCGCAGATCACTTATCCCCGATCACACTGGCGACCTGGGGCAAAATGTTGGTCACCGTGTTGGTCTGCTTAATCGCTTCCGACGAATGATCCAGATGATTGCAGTCCACTATAGCTAACCGTCTGACTACGCTCACAGCCGCATCCAGCCGGGTATCGGTTTTATCCCCGGCGTTTCGCTTATCCCCCGCAGTGTTCCGGGCCTGTAGCCACGTCTGGCGGCGCTATGAATTCCCTTCCCGTTCTTTGGATCTGGCTTCACTTTGCACCCGCGAACTGGCTCTCCGCCTCGTTGATTTCCTGTAACAAGTCATTGAGAAATCTTTGGAATTCAACGGTACTTGCCGTAATGTGCGCTCGTGACTCAATGAGCATCGATTCATTGTCGGGCGAGGCGACGATGCGGCTGACTGTGGCTTTGGATGGCCGGGTACAACTAAGTACCCCGTATCTTATGCCGGGTTCATGACTACTCAATACCAGGCCCAGACCGGGGAAGTGCAACTGGGCCGCCCGGATCGGATCGACATACTCATCAATATCGGCGGCGAGTGCGGGCCGATCTTCGTCCTCCACATTCTCGCCCCACCAGAAACTGCGCAGAAACACGAATTCCAGATCAATCGGCAGGCTCTTGCCCTTCTTCCGAATCCACCAGCCGGCGTTGTCGCTGTCGTTTTCCCAGTTGAAATTGAAGGCGTAGTGAAACGGATTTTGGCAAAAGTCGAACCGGCGCAACGATTGGGCAAAGTCGGGTCCGGTATAGACCCTGCCGACATCAAACGCCTGTTCCGGCTCTGCTAAGTTGAACAGCCGATACTCGAGAGTCAACTCCTGTCTGCCGGAATAGTGGTCATATTCAAACCCACCCAATACGACCTCCAATGCCTCACTGCTGTTTTGCGACACCACTACGGCCATAATCCGATCTCCTCTGCGGATGGAAACCCGGTTGGATGAGCAAACGTCGCTCTATTCCGGTTGGATAGCCAGTCCTTTCTGCGTACTTGCCTGGTGGCTGGTGAAGATGGTGAAGGTTGGCCGGAGCGACCATCTGTGCCGCAGGTGATGGTCTTTGCCGATCTCCACCAGTTGTGACGACAAGCAATCATTCTTGCAGAAATCAGGTTATCAGGGTAACTTCCAAGGTTTATTTTTTGTGAAGAAGGTTATGGATAAAAAGATGATTACCTTTCGTAAGTGAGTAGAGAACATTTTGCAACAACAAAATGGGAAGTTATTGATTAGATGTATCCGGCTTTGTATTGGGACCACGATATGTAATTCACGGCTTCGGCTTACCCTTTGTTCATGGGTGGTTAAAAATTAATTAACAACAAACTGTCTGGAAAAAACTACGTTGTTTTTATAGCGCACGTCCAGCGTCCATACGCCAGGCACTAATTCCCATTCATAGTTAAACGTAAATCCTACTCCGTTGTTGATCATTCCGTTTTCGCTGCGGACTTGACGCATCCGTGAAAACCGGGTTCTTATGGTTCCGTCAGCGACTAACATTGGTGGGTGACTTACCTCGTATTCCATTTCGTAAACTGCATCGTCATCGGGTAGGCCAGACGCGCAGTAGGTAAATCCAAACTGGGTTCCTAATTCTGCTTTGATCGTCTTGGTTCTTTTAATCAGTGCGCCATCCTTAAAAATCCCTTCGTCCATTAAACCGCTTTTGCTGCACTGGCCGTGGGCGACCGTCGCTAAACTGGCTAAAATCAATGTGGCTATTATTCTGGTTTTCATTGGCCCGGACTCGTCGCAGATTGTTTGATCCGCTCATGGTCGATCCTCTGGTTTAGGTTATACTTGTAAAATTCTGATTAAAAGTTTGATGACCAACTAAACTACTACCTACTAAAGTTAGGTGGGTTAGCGTAGCGGGGTCAGATGCAAGCCCAGGTTAGGTTTGGCTGAATGTTGGGTTGCCAAAAGAAGGCAACCAAACTTACTTGGCTACTTTCCCTTATTCAACTTGAGGCATGTCGTGAACTCGGTTTTCGGTAGCGCTTCATCCCGAAGAAGCCCATGACGGGCAAGCCAAGGATGAAGATGAAGCCAATCAGCAGGTAGACATTGAAATAGAGGTTCTGAATAACCCCTGCATCTTTCAAAAGGTCGATGGCCCACACCGCGAAAGGAACATGCAAAAGACAAGCAGTGGCCAGGCCCGGATTATACCAGCGACGTGCGGCAATGGATAAGCCGACATGGACCACGGCCTGAAAGATCAGAAAATAGGGCATCCACGCGGCTAGGCGCAGGTCATAAGTGGCGAGCAGGCCACAGACTGGCAGGGGCAGCCATATATAGCCCATATTAATCCAGTACACGAGCCTTTCATCCACCATCCCGGTCTCCGGGTCTTGCTTGTACAGGTCGTGGTTCATGAACTCGACGAAGCCGCCGGGAAACAGGTACTCTTCGGTTTCATGCAACATATACAATGGCGCGCACAGCAGCATTGCGTACAGGACCAGATTGGTTGGTGCCACCAAGACCGTGAGATAGACCAACAGAAATACCGCGACGACGAGACCGGCCCTCATCCATTCGCGATGGAACCAATGGTAATAGCCAGCAATAGACATCGCTGTTGACATTCTATTCACCTCAATTAGTAGTTTTGCCATCGAGGTAGGACAGCCGGTTGCCCGACTGCCCCCTCACAGATCCTGGCGTGCGGAATTACCGCACCAGGCTCCTCAAAATCGCTCGCTTCGCACACGGCTTTGATTTTAGAAAGAATGACAGATGCGCGGTTTGATCAGCGGAAACTGATCGAGCAATGCCCTAAACCCGGCCCAGGTATAACTTTTACGCTGACTGCGTCGATTCAATCCCTTGAAGAGTTCCCGCGTGATTTGATACAGATAATCACTCAGGCTCTTGTAGTTTCCCCGAACACCGTAATAATTCCAGTATCCGCGTAACTTGACGTTCAGTTTCGCCATCAGTTGGGCTTTTGGCAGTGAGCAATGGGTTCGACAC
>CAIRMO010000085.1 GCA_903879705.1 uncultured Candidatus Competibacteraceae bacterium
ACGTGGATATTCGACCCTATTTCCGCGATGTTTACGATCATGCCCTGCGCATCAACGAGGCGGTGGACACGCTGCGGGAAACCCTGGTGATGACCTTGCAGATCAGCCTGTCCTTGAGCGCCACCCGCCAAAATGAGGCGACCAAGAAACTGGCCGGTTGGGGGGCGCTGCTGGCTATTCCGACGATGGTGTTTAGCGTTTATGGAATGAATTTCAAGGCCATGCCGGAGTTGAACTGGTCCTATGGCTATCCGCTGGTGATGGGCAGCGTCGCCGTCATCTGTCTGGCGCTGTACCGCTTTTTGAGAAAAGCCGGCTGGTTGTAAATGCTCTCGTTGGCCTCCACGTTCACGCCGATTGGCATTATTCACTCCTGCTTTGGCGAAAAGTTCGGCATTCCCCGGCAGGCTGGACTGGTTCCGGTGGCGCGGGCGACGCTGGAACTCTTGCCGCCCTGTGCCACGCCGGAGGCGGTGCGCGGACTGAACGGGTTTTCGCACCTGTGGCTGATCTTCGTCTTTCATGGTATCCCGGCTGGACAATGGCAACCGACGGTGCGCCCGCCACGACTGGGCGGCAGACAACGCATGGGGGTATTCGCCAGCCGTTCCCCATTCCGGCCCAATCCGATTGGCCTGTCAGCGGTGCGACTGGAGCGGATCGCCATCAATCAGGGCCGGGTTACTTTGCATCTGGCCGGGGTGGACGTGCTGGATGGAACGCCGGTGCTGGATATCAAACCGTACCTGCCTTACGCGGACTGCTTGCCGGATGCAGCGGGCGGGTTCGCGCCGCAAGCCCCGGAATTGCGATTAACGGTGGAATTCAGCTCGGCGGCGACCATGTTCTGCGCGGCTTGGCCGGATGACGAGTGGCATGAACTGATCGTACAGGTGCTGAGACAAGACCCCCGGCCCGCCTACGAACGCGCTACAGTGACGCCACAGCGTTATGGAATGCGCCTGAAAGGGATGGAGGTGCATTGGGAAATACGTGGTGAAACGGCGTATGTGACCGACATTAACCCCGTGCCTGCTGGATCGCCCGGTTGATCGTCACCCGTTCGGCAAGATTCCAGTCTACTCATGCCGTCGGGCACACGTTCGACGAGCGGACGATTGCGATAGCGGGAGCTTTGAGAGCGGGTTTGCCAGACCCTGGCGGTCAAAGCTGGAACGATTCACCCAGATAGACCTGGCGAACCTGCTGGTTAGCGAGAATCGCCGCCGGATCGCCCTCAGCGATGACCCGACCCTCGTTAAGAATATAGGCGCGTTGGCAAATACCCAGCGTTTCCCGGACGTTGTGATCGGTGATGAGTACCCCGATCTGACGTTCACAAAGGTGGGTGATGATGCGCTGGATGTCGAGGACCGACAGCGGATCCACGCCGGCAAACGGCTCGTCGAGCAAAATGAACGCGGGGTTGGCAGCCAGGGCGCGGGCAATCTCCACCCGCCGCCGTTCGCCGCCAGACAGGCTGATGCCGAGGCTGGCGTGCAGGTGACCGACATGCAGCTCGTGCAGCAGCTCCTCCGCCAGCGGCCGGCGGGCCGCTTTAGCGAGATCGCGGCGGGTTTCGAGAATTGCCAGCACGTTGTCCAGCACCGACAGTCGCCGGAACACCGAGGGTTCCTGTGGCAGATAGCTGACCCCGAGCCGGGCGCGGGCATGCATCGGCAGGTGAGTCAGATCGCGGTCATCCAGCAGCACCCGGCCCTCGTCGCAATGAATCAGCCCGACCATCATGTAAAAGCAGGTGGTTTTGCCAGCGCCGTTGGGTCCGAGCAGCCCGACCACCTCGCCGCTGGCGACGGTCAGCGAGGCGGCGTCCACCACCGCCCGCTTGCGGTAATGCTTGACGATTTCCTTGGCAATCAGTTGCGCCATGATTCAAGGCTTCTTGGCCGGCGGTGGTTTGGGTGTCGCGGTTTGCGGCTGGATGGTGAACTGGATGCGGCCATTGGCTCCTGCGCCCCGCGCTTTCACCCGATCCTCTTTAAGGTCATATTCAATCTGCTCGCCGGTGAACACATCCTGGCCCTGCACCAGCCGGGCATTGCCGCTCATCGTCACCTTGGCGCCGGCAACATCGTATTCAACCCGCTGGCTGGTTCCCATCAATTCCGGTTTATCGGCGGTTTGCTTATAACGCAGGTTGACCGGATTGCCGACCGCTTCCATCCGCTGAAAGTTGTTGTCCTTAACATGAATAGTCACGGTGTCGGCATTCAGGCGCATCGATCCCTGGGTAATAACGACGTTGCCTTCGTAGACGCTCACCCCGGTTTTTTGATCGAGTTGACCCCGGCTCGCTTCAAGCTGGATCGGTTGAGTACGGTCTTCCGGCAAGGCAACGGCCCGTGGCGATAACAACGCCATCGCCAAGACCAGTCCGCAGTTAAGGCTTGAGCGCTTCATAACGACCCCGCACTTCGGAAAGCAATTCCAACCGTTGTTGATCGAACCAGGCGCGCATCCCGACGGCGTTCATTTCCCCGCCGGGGGTGGTGATCCGGGCCGGCGCGGCCGTTTCCGCCTGCTGCTCGGTGGGATGAATCAGCACATCGCGGGTCAGCACCGTCACCGGCGATTTACCACTGGCGGCGGATCGGGTCATCACCACCTCACCGTCGAGACGCAGCAATTGATGGTCGGGAGCGATCCAGCCCTGTTCCGCCTGCAATCGCCACTCGCGGGTTGTGCCATCGGGCTGATACCAATCAATGATCGGCTGGTGAACTTGCGTCCCGCGCTGGCCCGGCCACTGCTGCAATAACGGCGCTTCAATCACATAGTCCCGCAAGCCGGTCAGGCTCAGCCGCACCGCCCGGAACTGTTCGACGGTCAATGTCGGTGCCTGGCTTTCCGCCAGCTCCGGTTCCCGCAGCGATGATTCCACCCAGCGCAGCAGGCCGTAGCTCAAGCCGGCCAACGTCACCAGTCCGGCGATGCTCAGAACGCCGCGCAAGGTCAGACCTGGGGGAGTTTTCACAGGACGCCGGCGCGCAGCAAATCGTGCATGTTCAGGACGCCAGCCAGCTTGCCCGCGGAGTCTACCACCGGCAGCGCGTTGATCCGGTAGCGTTGCATTATTTGCAGCGCCTCGGCGGCCAGCGCGCTGGGAGCGATGGTCTTGCAGTGGTGGGTCATCACCTCGGCGACCCGGGCGGTATGGACATCGACCTGCCGATCCAGCGCCCGGCGCAGGTCGCCATCGGTGAAGACGCCCAGCACCTGATCGGCCTCATCCACCACCACGGTCGCGCCCAGCCCCTTGCGACTCATCTCCAGTAAAGCGTCCCGGAGCCGATCAGCGGGGGCGCTGCACGGCATTTGTGCGCCGGTGTGCATCACATCGACAGTCAGCAACAACAAGCGCCGGCCCAGCCGCCCGCCGGGATGAGAACGGGCGAAATCCTCAGCGGTAAAGCCCCGGGCTTCCAGCAGCGCCACCGCCAGAGCATCGCCCATCGCCAGCGTGGCGGTAGTGCTGGCGGTTGGAGCCAGTCCCAGCGGACAGGCTTCTTCAGCAACGCTGACATCAATATGAACGTCTGCGGCTTGAGCCAGGGTCGATTCCGGATTGCCGGTCAGGGTGATCAGGGGAACGCCCAGGCGCTTGATCAAGGGCAGCAGAGTGAGAATTTCGTCAGTTTCGCCAGAATTGGACAGCGCGAGGACCACATCCTGGGCGATGATCATCCCCATATCGCCGTGGCTGGCTTCCGCCGGATGGACGAAGAACGCCGGTGCGCCCGTGCTGGCCAGAGTCGCGGCGATTTTGCCGCCAATATGACCGGACTTGCCGATGCCAAGGACCACGATCCGGCCTGCGCAGGCCAGCATGAGCTTGCACGCCTCGACGAAGCGGTCGTCAATACGGGCGGTCAGTTGGGCGACAGCCTGGGCCTCAATCGTTAAAACCTGAACGGCCAGTTGTTTCAGTTGGGCAGGATGCATGGCGACCGGGATCGGTTGGATGTTGTGGGGATCAGGGCTGATCGAACGCTACCCGCAATTCTGCCGACCGGGCATGGGCGGTTAAACCTTCGCCTCGGGCCAGGATGGACGCAGTGCGGCCCAAGGTCGTCGCACCCGCCGGCGAACAGTGGATCAGGCTGGTGCGTTTCTGGAAATCGTAGACGCCCAGCGGTGAGGAAAACCGGGCGGTGCGCGAAGTGGGCAACACATGGTTGGGGCCGGCGCAATAATCGCCCAGCGCCTCGGCGGTGTAGCGGCCCATGAAAATCGCCCCGGCGTGGCGAATCCGTGGCAATAATTCCTCCGGTTTCTCTACTGACAGTTCCAGATGCTCCGGCGCAATGAAATTGACCACGACCGCAGCCTCGGCCCAATCCCGCACCTGAATCAGCGCCGCTCGCCGGCGTAATGAAGCAGCGATGATTTCCCGTCGCTCCATCTCCGGCAACAAACGAAGGATCGCATCCTGGACCCGCTCCAGAAATGCCGCGTCCGCACTGATCAAGATCGGCTGGGCGTCCTCGTCGTGTTCGGCTTGGGAAAACAAATCCATCGCGATCCATTCCGGGTCGGTCAGGCCATCGCAAACCACCAGGATTTCCGACGGCCCGGCGATCATATCGATCCCGACCGTCCCGAACACTTGCCGTTTAGCCGCAGCAACGTAGATATTCCCCGGCCCGACGATTTTGTCCACTCGCGGAATAGTTACCGTGCCATACGCCAGCGCCGCGACCGCCTGCGCCCCGCCGATGCTGAACACCTGATCCACGCCCGCCACGGCAGCCGCCGCCAGGACCAGATCATTGAGTTCACCGCCCGGCGCGGGCACCACCATCACGATTTCCGCCACCCCGGCGACCTTGGCGGGAATCGCGTTCATCAGCACTGATGAGGGATAAGCCGCCTTGCCGCCGGGGACGTACAGTCCGACCCGATCCAGCGGTGTCACCTGCTGACCCAGCACCGTGCCGTCGGCTTCAGTGAAACGCCAGGATTCGAGTTTCTGTCGTTCGGCATAGGCACGGATGCGGGTAGTGGCCGTTTCGAGCGCGGCACGTTGTTCGGGGGAAATGACAGCGAGCGCCTGTCGCAACCGGGCAGCGGGAATCGCCAGATCGGCAGCGCAGGCCGCATTCAGCCGGTCAAAGCGGTAGGTGTATTCCAACAGCGCGTCATCGCCACGCTGGCGCACTTGAGCAAGGATTTCACGCACGGTCGCGGTAATCGCCTCGTCAGCGACACCTTCCCAGGCCGTCAATGCTTCCAGGCGCGGCCAGAAATCAGAGTCAGCGGTATTCAGACGCTGGATAGTTGGCATTGGCGGGTCCAGGGAAAGTACGAAAGATGGGGCCACGGAAGACACGGAAGACACGGAAAAAGGAAAGATAATTTGGGGATAAAATAATTTATTGAGTGAATTTATTGAGTGCCTACCGCAGCGGCCATCCGCGCCATGATCGCCTTGATCCGGACGTGCTTCATCTTCATCGCGGCCTTGTTGACGATCAATCGGGAACTGATGTCAGCGATATGTTCCAGCGGAGCCAGCCCATTCGCTCTTAGCGTGTTGCCCGTGTCCACCACGTCAACGATGAAATCCGCCAGTCCGACGAGCGGAGCCAATTCCATTGAACCGTATAGCTTGATGATTTCCACCTGCCGGCCTTGATCAGCGAACCAGCGGCGAGTGGTATTAACGTATTTAGTGGCGATGCGCGGTCGACTCAGACGGGGTTGATGATGCGGATCGCCGGCGACCATCAGCCGACAGCGGGCGATCCGCAAATCCAGCGGTTCATACAGCCCCTCGCCGCCATGTTCAAGCAACACATCTTTACCCGCCACGCCCAAATCCGCTGCGCCGTATTGCACATAAATCGGGGTATCGGTCGCGCGGATAATTACCAACTTCACCTCGGGCTGATTGGTGTCGAGAATCAGCTTGCGGCTGGTTTCAGGATCATCGACCGGCTCGATGCCAGCCGCCGCCAGCAAGGGCAAGGTTTCCTGAAAAATCCGGCCCTTGGACAGGGCAATGGTCAATGTAGTGATCATGATCAACCCGGCATCCGGCGAATCCGTGCGCCTAGGTGCGACAGCTTTTCTTCGATGCCGTCATAGCCGCGATCAATGTGGTAAATCCGATCCACCACCGTGTCGCCCTTGGCCACTAGCGCCGCCAGCACCAAGCTGGCCGAGGCCCGCAAAATCGGTCGCCATGATCGGCGCTCCCGTCAGTTGCGACACCCCGATGCTAATCGCAGTATTGCCTTCCAGCGTAATTTGCGCCCCCATCCGTTGCAGTTCCTGAACGTGCATGAAGCGATTTTCAAACACCGTTTCGGTAATCATCCCGGTACCCTCGGCCACCGCATTCAGCGCGACGAATTGCGCCTGCATGTCGGTCGGGAATGCCGGATAAGGCGCAGTGCGAATCCGCACCGCTTTGGGCCGACGCCCCGCCATGTCCACTTCAATCCAGTTCGGGCCGGTATTCACCCACGCCCCGGCTTCCTCCAGCTTGACCAGCACCGCTTCCAGGGTATCGGGCCGGGTATCCTTGACCTTGACCCGTCCGCCGGTGATCGCGCCGGCCAGGAGATAGGTGCCGGTTTCAATCCGATCCGGCAGCACTTGATAAGTCGCGCTGTCGAGCCGTTCCACCCCGTCGATGACTAGGGTATCAGTACCGGCTCCGCTGATTTGGGCACCCATCGCAATCAGGCACTCCGCCAGATCGACCACTTCCGGCTCACGGGCGGCGTTTTCGATGATGGTGACGCCCCGGGCCAGAGTAGCCGCCATCAGCAGGTTTTCAGTGCCGGTCACCGTGACCATATCCAGCACAATCCGCGCTCCTTTCAGCCGGTCGGCGCGGGCGCGGATGTAGCCGTTTTCGACCTTGATGTCGGCACCCATCGCCTCCAACCCCTTGATGTGCAGATTCACTGGCCGTGAACCAATGGCGCAGCCGCCCGGCAGCGATACCTCGGCCTGACCGAACCGGGCCAGCAGCGGCCCCAGCACCAGAATCGAGGCCCGCATGGTGCGCACCAGTTCGTAAGGCGCTTGAAAGGTTTGAATGGTGCGCGGATCGACCTCAATGTTCATTCGCTCGTCGATGACCAGAGCTACGCCCATTCTGCCCAGCAGTTCCATGGTGGTCGTCACATCCTGCAAGTGCGGGACGTTGCGGATCGTGACAATGCCATCGGCCAGCAGGGTGGCGGCCAGAATCGGCAATACCGCATTTTTAGCCCCGGAGGCCCGCAATTCGCCGTGGAGCGGAATGCCGCCGCTAATAATCAGTTTACTCATTGAAAAATATCCTACAATTGTTCGTAACGAAATTGCCGTTTTGTACGGCAGTTTTTCATACCTTTGCCATTTGTTTTGTTAGGAGTTGAATCCATTCCATACAGGGTTCATCAATTGGAGCAATCAAGCGTTTGCGCTGTGAAAGAGTCAAAACATAGGCCTTTATCCACTCTTGAGAGAGCTTCCTTTCATCTATTAAGGAGCTGTCAATACAGCGTTTGAACATTAAATCAACCCAATCATTATATTCAATAATTTTAAATTCAACACCGTGTAGTGAAGACAGATCAACGATTCGCTTATCCATCTCCCTTGTGCGCTGAATTTTCACATTAGTTACGAAACCAACGACTTGTATATTGTTATGATTTTGAATTTTTTCTGCCGCTTCCTCAATCTCTTCTCTTAAATAGGACTTCCCATATTTTGCATCCCAAGATTCGATAATATCAGACCCTTCCAGCAGCTCTATATCACCAATATTGCCGTGTTTCTTATTGGCTGACCGCATTTGAGATAATGGCTCAAGCGACATATCTCCCAACGCACCACAATCAACTGCTGGTTGCAAAAGCGAGTGCATACTGATTTCCAGAAGACGAGCGGCATAATCAGAAGAATCAGCATGAAGCTTCATTAGTTTGATGACATCGTTTCGGGTATTGAGCCTTTCAATTTTTTCGTCAAGCAATTTGATTAATTTGGAAGATGCTTGGTATAAATTGTCCGCTGCATTCAGTAAAAGTAAAATGAGGTATTTGAGCGATTCTTGAGGATCTGTTTTGCCAGTTTCTAACTCCTCAACAATCGCTAACCACTGTTCCCGTGCGCCCCTTAGTTGTGCTTTATATAGCGGTGAATATGGATAGTTTTCTGCAAGACTTCTCGTCATCATGAATCCGTCTGCATTCAAACGCACCAAATCATATTTCCTGAGAGCAGGCGTAACATGGTTTTTGTCTAGCGTACGCATGGATACGCCTTCAACCCATGAAAACGATCCTTTATTAGAACTCGCTTTGTGAAGACGGATACATTGTTGCGGACATATTGCCTTGATGCTCAACTGCATAACGCTAAGCCCAATCAATGCTCGACCTACTTCACTTGTTACTAATTCAACCAACTGGCAAAGATTTTTCTGGGCTGTATCACTTACTTTTTCAAGTTCAATAGTGATTTTACTGTGCTGCAAATCGATAATAATATTTTCCAAATATCCATTCTTCAATTCATCTTTAATCATTTTGATGCGATTCTTGGCATTATTTGAAATCACACCCTCTGGAAAAGTTTCAACATCACCATTGTCTGTAACATATTCACTCCGCGTTTCAAAAACGCGGAGATGCTTTTCTGTATAAATTGACTTGATCTTCATTTCATAATCTCGTAAGCCGTTGGAGACTGCGCTCATTTAGAGTTGGAAAAGAGTAAGGAATAAGGATCATTCCATTGCTTATTTGCCTATTGGTTTTATCATTTCTAATCTCATATCCAATATTTTTCATTAATCTAAGACAAGAAAAGAGTTCTTCATCAGATGACAAACTGTAAAGATGAGTTAATTCATAAAGTTTGTTAATAGTACCTACTCCATAGCCCGATGTTACTTTTTGCAATACAATCCAACAAGGCGAAGTTAAAAGGGATTTATTTATTATTGTCATAGTGATTGAATATGTCTGCTTGTACTGATAATAGCCGAATAATTGAACCAAATCATCCTTAAACAAGTATCGCTGAACAAGCAGTTCGTATATTTTCCATAGCGCCAGCAGTGATTTTACTTTAGTTGATTGAGAAATAAGTTTTATTGTCATTACGCCGCTGTTTTTAATTTCTTTACCTAAAGAATGGGTTATTTCGATTTCATACTGTTTTAAAGATGAGCATGATTTGGTGTCAGCTAGTTCAATGACCCATTCGTTATCGATAAAGCTAAAGTGTGCTGTATAATCAGAGTTGGTTTTAGCAAGTCCAATTTTTACTTGCAAGTCGTTAGTGATAGAGAAGAATTCAGTCCCTTCCATTTTAAGTGAAAATTTAATATCATGCGATGGAGTATTTAATAATGCATGAGCTGCTTTTTCTGCATATATGGGAGTCAATTTACTTTTACGTTTCCGAAAACCTAATTGGTAATCTTCAGGCATTAAAGAAATTTCAAAGGGAAGCTGAATGCCAAATACCTGATTCAAAATACTAAGAGCCAGTATTCTCGCTAGTTGTGGAGGAACTGAATTACCGAGCTGATGAATGACCGTCTGCTTACTTCCTTGAATAAGGTAATCATCAGGGAATGTTTGCAACCTTTTCAACTCCTCATTCGTAAACGGCCTGTTTTCCCAGCTAAAAGGTCCCGTATATTGCCCGCCTTGTGCTTTTATCGTTCTGACGGGTGCGTTTGGATCAGCCTTGTAAAGATAATCTGAGAATTTTGATCGCCAGGCAAATATTGGTTTAGGATGCCCCATCCTTTCTGTATAGAAACTATAATTGAGTCCTGGCGGAATGTCGTTTAATAAATATCCATGCCTTCCCCCAATTCCTGTTTTGCAGTGTGAAGCATCAATACCACTAATGGCTTTACCAGCAGTATAATATTGATGGCAGTCCGGTGAGTCAGGTCCATGAGAAGGTAATGGAAATAAAAACCCATCTTCCTTCAAACCAACAATAATGAGTCTTTCGCGAAATTGTGGTACACCGTAATCCGCTGCATCAAGTATTCTCCAATAGAGTTTATACCCAATGGCCCGAAAAGTTTCTTGAATCTGTTTCCAAGGTTTTCCTGATTGAGCGCCAACAATTCGGTATACATTCTCAAATAAAAAGCCTTTTGGCTTTAAAATTTCAAGGATACGGGCATATTGAAGAAACAGATTTCCTCGATCATCATCGGTACCATTAACACCAGCAACTCTTGCCCCCGCAGCAGAGAAGGTCTGACAGGGTGGACCGCCGATAATAAAATCAACCTGCTTTACCGATGGCGAATACTGATCAATATTTTTACAAACAATCTTGGCGCCTGCGAGGTGTCGGCCTTCCGATGAATTTATTCGCAGCGTAGCTGCAAATGCGGGTTCAATTTCGTTGCATTCAATCAGGTGAAATCCTGCGTCATGAAAACCAATATCTAACCCTCCACCACCACTAAAAAGACTGATTGCCGTGATTTTTTGTTGTGATTTACTACTGTTCCAGCGGCGCAATGCATTACCAAATTGATCAGGCCATCGACTTCCCTCTATGATCTTTAAGTCATTCAATGCGCCCGAAAACCATCCTGCCTGATGGCAACTTTCAATATCAGAATCATTATAAAGACTCAGTTGTACCGCTTTAGTCATTGATTTACTCTTATGCCCATCAGGCCAACGGTAGAATGGTTTCCAGCCCGGCGACCTGAATGATCGCCCGCATCTGGGTCGGGACATTGACGAAAACCAGTGGTCGCTGGTCATGGTGGGCGGTGTGCAGCCAGGCAGCCAGTAATGCTACGCCGGCGCTGTTGGAACGGTGGACGCCACTTAAATCAATTCGGCAGATGGGTTCAGCTTGAAATAAGGGTCGGGCTGATTCCCACAGATCGGCGACCGAAGCAAAATCGAGTTCGCCCGCAATCGCCAGCGTATTGCCATTGCGGGCAGCGGTCGCAATCGTCATCAGCGACTCGCCTGAGCGTTGCGCTTCTGCAAGTCGGCGATCACCGTATCCAGGCCGTTGCTACGAATCTGGCTGGCGAAGGTGCTGCGGTAATTGGTGACCAGACTCACCCCGTCTACGGTTACGTCGTAAACTTTCCAGCCCTCGCTATTCAGATGCATGCTGTAGTTAATCGGGATCGGTGAACCGGTTCGCGCCTGGGCTTCGGTCTTGACGGTCGCTTCGTTGTTGTCCGCTGAATTCGCCAAGGGCAGCACCCGAATATCATTATCCGAGTATTCCAGTAACGCTTTGGCGTAGGTGCGAACCAGCAAGGTGCGAAATTCATCGGCAAATCGGCGACGTTGCTCCGGGGTGGCCTGCTGCCAGTTTCGGCCCAGCACCCAGCGCGCCATCAGCTCAAAGTCGAAATTCGGCAGCACGATTTGATTAACCAGTGCGTAAATCCGGCTGGAATCCTGGCGCAGCGTGTCACGGTTTTGCCGCAAGGCATCCAGCATCCGGGCCGAAGTCTCCTGGACCACATCCTGCGGAGACCTGACCGCCGCCCAAAGCACTCCGCTACTCAACAACACGAACAGCAAACCACAAGCAATGATTTTTTTCACCGGATTAAATATCCTCCTATTTCTGCGGCGCATCGCCGGCCGCAGTGCTGGTCAACACCCGTCCGATCAGTTTTTCCAGCACCAGTGCCGACTGGGTCAACTTGATAACACTGCCGTTTTTGAGATAGCTCTCCATGCCGCCCGGTTCCAGACCAACATACTGCTCGCCCAACAGTCCCGAGGTCAGGATGCTGGCCCCGGAATCGGTCGGCAACCGATTATAGCGAGGATCAATCGACAGCGTGACCACCGCCTCGTAACTTTGCGGGTCCAGATCAATCCCGATCACCCGGCCAATCCGCACCCCGCCCAGCGTCACCGGTGACCGGACTTTAAGGCCACCGATGTTTTCAAACCGGGCGGTAATCCGGTAGCCCGGGTCATTGCCGATGCTGGTCAGATCGCTGACCTTGAGCGCCAGGATCAGGAATGCCGCCAGTCCCAGCGCGACGAACAGCCCGACCATCAGTTCCAGATTTTTTTGCCGCATGATCACCAGACTCCAAACATCAGCGCGGTCAACAAAAAGTCCCAGCCCAGCACCGCCAGCGAAGTGATAACGACGGTGCGGGTGGTGGCGAGACTGACCCCTTCTGCCGTAGGCAGCGTCTCGTACCCCTCAAACAGGGCGACCCAGTTAGCCAGGATGCCAAATACGGCGCTTTTAATCAGGACGCCATTGCCGATATCAGCGAACAGTTGCACTTTCGCCTGCATCTGCGCCCAGAATGCGCCGCCGTCCACGCCCAGTTGCACCACCGCGACCAGGTAGCCGCCGAGAATGCCAACCGCGGTGAAAATGCCGGTCAGGATCGGTACGGCCAGACAGCCGGCCAGAAACCGCGGGGCCAGCACCCGTTGAAACGGATCGACGGCCATCATCTGCATACTGGCGAGTTGCTCGGTGGCTTTCATCAGCCCGATCTCGGCGGTCAGCGCTGAACCGGCCCGACCCGCATAGAGCAGCGCGGTCAGCACTGGCCCCAGTTCCCGAATCAGCGACAACGCCACCACCGTGCCCAGTGAGGAGGTTGCGCCGAACTCGACCAGGTTAGCGTAGCCTTGCAGCCCCAGCACCATGCCGACGAACAACCCGGACACCAGAATAATCGGCAGCGACAACACGCCGACCGCGTACAGTTGCTTGATCAGCCAGCCAGGACGCCGGAACAGGAACCGCAACGCGCCCAGCAGGCGCAGCAGAAATAGATTAGCCCGGCCTAGTCGCGCCAGCTTGTGAAGAATGAAGCCGCCGATCCCGGTGAGCCCAGCGGTCATGCGGGTATTTCCGCCAGTAAATCGGTCGCGTAAGGCGGGGCCGGATAATGAAACGACATTGGGCCATCGGGGCGGGCGTGCATGAATTGATCAACCCACGGGGAGGCCGAGCAGTCCAGTTCCCGTGGTGTCCCATGCTCGACCACCCGCCCGGCGAAAATCAGGTAGAGAGAGTCGGCGATGGCGGCGGTTTCCTTGACATCGTGCGAGACGATGACGCTGGTCAGGCCGAGTGCGTCATTCAATCTCCGGATCAGCTTGACCAGCACCGCCATTGAAATCGGGTCCTGGCCGGCGAACGGTTCGTCATACAGGATCATCTGCGGATCAAGGGCGATAGCACGGGCCAAAGCGACGCGCCGGGCCATCCCGCCCGACAGTTGCGCTGGCATCAGTTCACGGGCACCGCGCAGTCCAACCGCTTCCAGTTTCATCAAGACCAGGGTGCGAATCAGGGTTTCCGGCAGGCGAGTGTGTTCGCGCAGCGGGAAAGCGACGTTCTCGAACACGCTAAGATCGGTGAATAACGCGCCACTCTGGAACAACATCCCCATGCGTTGCCGGACCCGGTACAACTCGCGCCGCTGGAGCTGGTGAATGCAGACGCCATCGACTTCGATGCGCCCGGCGTCGGGTCGAAGCTGGCCACTGATCAATTGCAGCAGGGTGGTCTTGCCGGTACCGCTCGGCCCCATGATCGCGGTGACCTTGCCCCGTGGAATGTCCAAATCCACCCGGTCGAAAATCAGCCGCTCGCCGCGCTGAAACGACAAGCCGCGCACGGTGACTGCGGCCACAGCGGGCGAAGATTCGGGTGAGGAAAAGGGGGTGGGGAGCATACGGAAGGGGTCAGGTCGCAAAGCAGCGCCGATGCGCGGAACAATTTGGAAAGCGGGCCAGTTTCCGGTTTGAGCGCAAGCAAGTCAAATCGTCGTACCCGACTACCCCAACGATGCTTACCGAGGAGGCTTTCGTCTTTTCGTCAACCGGGTCCCTTCCGCTGGCAATAGCGAAGTCAATTGTTGATAGCGCCCAAACAGAAACGCCACCCGCTCCGCTTCGATACCGAACGCCGTTTTGCCGTAGGCCACATCCACAGCACGATCCAGCACCCGATGCGTCTTGAGTAGTTCCGGCGGCAGGGTCAGCGGGTCATAAAGATCGGCTAACGTGGCATTGGGAAAGCGGGCGCGGGCATTGAGAACGGCTTGGGCTGCGGTTTCAATCGTTTGA
>CAIRMO010000086.1 GCA_903879705.1 uncultured Candidatus Competibacteraceae bacterium
TCAAACGATTGAAACCGCAGCCCAAGCCGTTCTCAATGCCCGCGCCCGCTTTCCCAATGCCACGTTAGCCGATCTTTATGACCCGCTGACCCTGCCGCCGGAACTACTCAAGACGCATCGGGTGCTGGATCGTGCTGTGGACGTGGCCTACGGAAAAACGGCGTTCGGCATCGAAGCGGAGCGGGTGGCGTTTCTGTTTGGGCGCTATCAGCAATTGACTTCGCTATTGCCAGCGGAAGGAACCCGGTTGACGAAAAGACGAAAGCCTCCTCGGTAAGCATCGTTGGGGTAGTGCTACTTTGTCAGAATGTCTGTCACTATTCGTTATGTTTTTATTGACGACAGGCCGAATCGATTGCTGCCTATCGTTTCCGGTGGCGGACTTCCATATCACAGAACGTCATAAAGCGCTGACCCCTTTCGGCCAGCGGTCCCACTGCGCCGTCAGCCGTTGCGTCTTTTTGGGTTTCTGTGGATGTCTCTTGCATACCCGACCTCATCAAATGGGTCGGTTCATTAAAATCATAATATCTTTTTTGTTATTATAAATCAAGCAGATAAATAAACGACCCCACAGTTTGGTGCGGGGTATGTATCCTGAAAGGAATCAAAAAGATCGATCTGACAAATATAGAACCAAACGCCTCTCGTCTGCTGACCGACGGGAGGCGTTTTCATGTGGGGAAATTACCGGTACAATTTTCAGCCGCTTTTACCCGCATTGTCGGCAGTCACTGCCCATCATTTTCCCCGCCATCATCACGCCAAAAGAGGGTTTTCCCCGTGCTCGAAAATTACCGTCAACAGGCCGCTGAACGCGCCGCTCAGGGCATTCCCGCCTTGCCGCTGACCGTCCAGCAAACCGCCGATCTGGTGGTGCTGCTCAAAAATCCCCCCAAAGGCGAGGAAGCCTTCCTGCTCGATTTGCTGACCTACCGGGTACCCGCCGGGGTCGATCAGGCGGCCTACGTCAAGGCCGCGTTTCTGACCGCGGTCGCCAAGGGCGAGGCGCAATCGCCGCTGGTCTCCCGGATTCGGGCGACCGAACTGCTCGGCACCATGCTCGGCGGTTACAACATCCAGTCGTTGATCGATCTGCTCGACGATGCCGAATGCGCGCCTGCCGCCGCCAAGGCGCTGTCGAATACCTTGCTGATGTTTGATTACAAGCACGGCGTTAAAGAGAAAGCCGACGCCGGCAACGCCTTGGCGCAACAGGTGATGAAGTCCTGGGCCGAGGCGGAATGGTTCACCCGTCGCGGCAAGGTCGCCGAAAAGATCACTGTCACTGTATTCAAGGTCACCGGCGAGACCAATACCGACGATCTGTCGCCGGCGCCAGACGCTTGGAGTCGTCCCGACATTCCGCTGCACGGTCTGGCGATGCTGAAAATGGAGCGTCCCGGCATTCAGCCGGATGAGTCCGGCAAAATCGGCCCGCTGAAGTTAATTGAATCGCTCAAGGCCAAGGGTCATCCGGTCGCCTATGTCGGCGACGTGGTGGGCACCGGCTCCAGCCGCAAGTCCGCGACCAATTCGGTGCTGTGGTGGACTGGCAATGACATTCCGTTTGTGCCGAACAAGCGCTATGGCGGCTATTGTCTCGGCGGCAAAATCGCGCCGATCTTCTTCAATACTCAGGAAGATGCCGGGGCGTTGCCGATTGAATGCGATGTAGCGCAGATGAACATGGGCGATGTCATCGACTTGTATCCCTACGCCGGCAAAGTTGAGAAAAACGGCGCAGTGATCGCTACCTTTAGCTACAAATCCGACGTGCTGCTGGACGAGGTGCAAGCCGGCGGGCGGATTAACCTGATCATCGGGCGTGGCCTGACCGATTGGGCGCGGGAAGTGCTGAAGCTCGACCCCAGCCCGATCTTTCGTCGGCCCGTCGTGCCGCAAAGCTCCACCAAGGGCTTCACGCTGGCGCAGAAAATGGTCGGCAAAGCCTGTGGCGTAGCGGGTATCCGTCCCGGCACCTATTGCGAACCGAAGATGACCACGGTCGGTTCCCAGGACACCACCGGGCCGATGACCCGCGACGAGTTGAAAGACCTGGCCTGTCTCGGCTTCTCCGCTGATCTGGTGATGCAGTCGTTCTGTCACACCGCCGCTTACCCCAAGCCGGTCGATGTGCTGACTCACCACGGTTTGCCCGACTTCATTTCCAGCCGAGGCGGGGTGGCGCTGCGGCCCGGCGACGGCATTATTCATAGCTGGTTGAACCGGATGCTGCTGCCCGACTCGGTCGGCACCGGCGGTGATTCGCATACCCGCTTCCCGATTGGGATCAGCTTTCCGGCGGGTTCCGGGCTGGTCGCGTTTGCCGCCGCCACCGGTTCCATGCCGCTCGATATGCCGGAATCGGTGCTGGTGCGCTTCAGCGGCCAAATGCAGCCCGGCATTACCCTGCGCGATCTGGTCAACGCTATTCCTTACGCAGCAATTCGGTCCGGTCTGCTGACGGTGGCGAAGGAAGGCAAGCAGAACATCTTTTCCGGGCGGGTACTGGAAATCGAAGGGCTGCCGGAGTTGAAGATCGAACAGGCATTTGAACTGTCCGACGCCTCTGCCGAACGCTCGGCTGCCGGTTGCACGGTGCGGTTGAATAAAGCGCCGATCATTGAATACCTGAACAGCAATATTACGCTGCTCAAGTGGATGATTGCCAACGGCTATCAGGACGCCAAAACGCTGGAGCGGCGGATCCGGGGCATGGAAGACTGGCTGAAGAATCCGACCTTGATGGAAGCCGATCCCGACGCCGAATATGCCGCAGTGATCGAGATTGACTTGAACGCAATCAAAGAGCCGCTGCTGGCCTGCCCGAACGATCCGGATGATGTGAAAACTCTGGCAGCGGTGGCTGGTGAAAAGATCGACGAAGTGTTTATCGGCTCGTGCATGACCAACATCGGCCACTACCGCGCTGCCGGCAAGGTGCTGAGTGGTCAGGCTAATATCCCGACCCGGCTGTGGATTTCACCGCCGACCAAGATGGACGCGCATCAGTTGAGTGAGGAAGGCTACTACGCGATTTATGGTGCAGCCGGGGCGCGAATGGAAATGCCGGGTTGTTCGCTGTGCATGGGCAATCAGGCGCGGGTGGCGGATAACGCGACGGTGGTTTCTACGTCAACCCGCAATTTCCCGAATCGCTTGGGCAAGGGTGCCAATGTCTATCTCAGTTCGGCGGAACTGGCAGCGGTCTGTGCGCTGCTCGGCAAGATTCCAACTTTTGCGGAATATATGAAGTACATGGGCGAGATCAGTACCAAGGGTGCTGAAATCTACCGTTATCTGAATTTCAATCAGGTGGCGGAGTATCAGCAGGTCGCCGATACGGTGAAGCTGGCGGCGTGATGTAATATTACAACCCCGGTGCAAGTCGGGGTGTTAGTTTCAGCCTTAACCAAAAATTGGAGTTAAAAAATGGCGTACAGTGATTTTACTCTCAAGCGGGTTAAAGCGGAATTGGATCTGCAATGGATTGAAACCGAGTCGCTGTTTGCTAATATCAAAGCGCTTAAAATCAGCGATTACCTCGAACAAACCTTAAAAAGAAACCTGTGGCTAGCCTTGGCGATCAATACTGAAAAAGCCCGGTCTGAATTGCTGATTATCAATATCCTGCTTGAAGTCAAAGAAAAGCTGAACAATCAAATCAGTTTGTTTTCCGGGATTGATTTTAACGTAGACAAAGAGCGGGGATTGGCCGGATTTTGCGATTTTATTCTGAGCCAGTCGTCGGAACAGCTTTATCTGGAAGCGCCAGCGGTGACGATTGTCGAGGCGAAAAATGAAAGCATCTTTTCCGGTATGGGGCAATGTCTAGCAGAAATATATGCCGCCAGAATCTATAACGAAAAAGAAGGGTACCATCTGCCGTGTATTTATGGCGCAGTCACTACTGGCGATGAATGGAAATTTTTGAAACTGGGCAACGATGTGGCCTATATTGACGCCGATCTTTACCATATCAGCCAAATTGGCAAAATCGTTGGCATTCTGGCTGCCATGCTGCAATAGAGTACTGAGTTAAAGTAATAACCACTTAGGGGAAAATTCATGTTGGATTGGTCATCATGTTGGGCGGTTGAACGAGATCCACAACGAATGAGTGGGGCATGGGTCTTTAAGGGCACCCGCATTCCAGTGTCCGCACTCTTTGAAAATCTCGAAGATGGCGCTCAAATTACCCAATTTATTGAATGGTTTCCTGGAGTTACGCTCGATCAAGTTCGTATGGTTCTTGACCATGCTGCAAAGAGTCTGATTTTAAGCGAGGCCGCTTAAGTGCGGATCCTTTTTGACCAAGGAACATCGGTTCCGTTACGCAAAGTCCTCAAACCCCACCCAGTAGCTACAGTCTTTGAGTTAGGTTGTGGAGTACTATGAAAGATAGTGAATTACTGGTTGCCGCTGAACAAAGCGGTTTTACGGTTTTTGTCACGACTGATCAGAATCTAAAATATCAACAAAATTTTTCCGGCAAAAGAATCGCTATCGTTGTGTTGTTATCAACCCGTTGGTTGCATATTAAAAAATCGGAATTAGCAATCGCTCAAACCATAAAAACTGCATTACCTGGCAGTTTCATTGAAATTGTTATTCCCTGAATCCTGGTTCTATAGGTGAACCCATGAACGACACCGCAGTGCTTGATCGGGATGTTGCCATTGCGGCGGCGACGATTCCTGACTTCCCGGAATTACTCACTCCGCACCGCTATCGCCTGACCATTGCCGACCAGTTATTTATCGTTAATCCACCGGCCTGAATATGGTTTATCCGGCATTGATTCCGGAATCTGAATCGCGCTGTAGTGTCCGGCGTGGTATTTTTCCCAGGCAATCAACTCTTCCAGCGTCATTTCAAGCGTCGTGGTCTGCCGGGGATACCATATCAGCAGTCCATCACCGCCGCCGCTGATCAACCGCTCACCATTGGGGCTGAAAGCAACGGCGCTTACTGCCTCGCTATGGCCCTGCAAGGTTGCGATGCACTGCCGGTTCTCCAGCCGCCACAACCGCACACTCTGATCTTCACTGCCGCTGGCCAACCGCCGCCCATCCGGGCTGAACGCCACTGCATTCACACTGCCGGTATGTCCTGGTAATGTGGCCATGCATTGTGAATTTTCCAGCCGCCACAACTGCACCACATTACCCTCCCGGCGCCGTTCGGAAAAACTGCCGCTGCCGCTGGCCAACCGCCGCCCATCCGGGCTGAACGCCACCGCATTCACTCGCCCGATGCGCCCCGGCAGAATCGTCACACACTGTCCGCTTTCCACCCGCCATAACCTGATGGTCCGATCCCCGCTGCCACTGGCTATTAGCCGCCCGTCGGCACTGAACGCGACCGTGCTGACTCCGCCGCTATGCCCGATCCAGGTCGCCGTGCATTGGTGCATATCCACCCGCCACAGCCGCAGGGTGCGATCGCTGCTGCCGCTGACCAGCCAGCGCCCGTCCGGGCTGAACGCGACCGCATTCACACTCCCGTCATGCCCGTTCATGGTCGCTACACACTGCGGGTTATCCACCCGCCATAGCCGCACGGTGCGATCCACGCCGCCACTAGCGATGAGCCGTCCGTCCGCGCTGAAAGCAATGGCATTCACGTTGCCGACATGACCGGGCAAGGTTGCTGTACAGCGATGATCTTCAAGGCACCATAACCGCACATTGCGATCGCTGCCGCCACTCGCCAGCCCTTGCCCATCCGGGCTGAACGCCACGACATGCCGACCTTTGGGCGAATTCGGCAACCGGACACTGTCATGTTGCCAGATCAACCCCGAAGCGGCTGGACGATCCCACTCATCCACTGCGATGCGCCAGGTAAAGGATCGGCTCAGATCGTGTTGCAAGGCATCGGCATCGGCATAGCGCGGGGCAGCAGCGCGGACTTGCCAGTGCCGCAACAGTGGCCCGGCAGCGCTGTTGACGGCGATTTGATTCCACAGCGCGTAATAGCGCCGCAACACCGATACCAACAGCCGCGCCTCGTCTTGCAATGCGTTTAACGCCCGCTCCACCGCCGGCAGATCGCGATAACCGCCAGCGCGGAGGGTGCGATCGAACTGGTCGAGGGCGTCGTGGAAATCGGGGCTACGATGCAGGATGGCGCATTCCTTAAGCAGGCTTTCCAGCCGGGGTGCGGCGTAGCGCTGGATTTCGACCGCTTGGGGCAGCCAGGCCAACACCGTCCGCAGCGCCAGCGCTACCCCGCAGCGCGATGCCCCTTCCAACAGGCCATTGAGCCATGTCGGGCGGAGCATCACCTGCCGCGCCACCGCCTGAACTTCGGTTTCGAGCTGGGTCTGAGCCGCCGGGGTCAGCACCGCCAGTAACAGTTCCGTCAAGGCGTCCACCCGGTCGGGTTGCCATTGGACGGGTACACCACTGGCCCGTGCCGTTCGCCAGGTTTGCGCATAATCGGCGCTCGCTGCCCACCAGGCCGCTTGAATTTGTTGGCATCCGCCATAAAGGCCCAGAACGTCGGGCCGGCCCTGAAACAACTCCAGCAACAACGCCTGACTGGCGGCATCACCACTCAGCGCGGTCTGCGCCAATCTCGACAAATCATCCGCAGTCAGACCCTGGCCTTTCCATACCGGCGGCAACTCCGGGGCCAGTTGCATCCGCAACCGCAATAGCCGCTCGTCGGGACTCAATGCCCGGTCGCGCAGCAAACCCTGCGCCGCTTGCGCCAGTGCCGGATCGTCCAAATCATTCAGTAGCCACTCCGTGATCAGACCCTGCGCCAGATCCTGACTGGCGGCCTCCCAATGTTCGCCAATGAGCAACGCCAACTCGCGGGCGGTTTGGCACTCGTTCCCGGCCAGCCGGTAAATCCGGTGGGGGCGGAAGGTGACGGCTTCCGGCTGCGCCGTCTCGACCGGCAACGGCGAGCGGGCCTCGCCCAGCAGCCAGCCTTGCAGTTCTGCCCGGCCCCAGCGTTGGCCCGGATCGCGCAGCAGCAGACCCCGACACAGGCTTTGCCACGGTTCAGCGATGCCGATCAGTGGCACCGGCCGCACCAGCAGTTGATAGAGAATCACCATTCCCGACAGACCGGCAAAGGGATGCTTTCCAGTCAGCGCCTCGACCAGCATCATCCCTAATGACCAGTAATCGGCCGCGGGGCCAATCACACCGGTCGCCGCTTCCGGTGCTTCATACTGAACGGTGCGGTTGGCGGCGCTGAAATACAGCGTGGCATCGGCCAGCGCCGCACCACCAAAATCCGTCAGCGCCAATTGCAAAGGCTGTCGGCGACGAATCAACACGTTTTCCGGTTTTAAATCGCAGTGCAGGGTGTGGCATTCGTGCAAGGTTGCCAACGCGGTGCTGAGTTCGATCAGCATTTCCCAGGTTTGCGCCTCGGTCAGCGGCCCTTGAGTCAGCCAATCGCGCAGCGAACCATGCTCGGCGTATTCGAGCAGTTCATAACCGATACCGTCGGAGCAACCGTATTCCAGCATCCGCACAACATGGTCGGGGACTTGGGCGCTGATCTGCTGCAACGCCGCGCTGCGGGGCGGAATGCCGGGCCGATAGAGTTTGGCGACCGCCCGTTGCCCCGGTTCGGCGAGCGACTCCACCACCAGCAAATCAGCTTCCGCACCCCGGGTCGGCAAGTGTTGTAGCACCTGGTAGCGATTAGTCAGGGCGGTGGGAAGGTTCAGCAGACTGGGCCGAATAGAAGGCGTTGCGTCAGACAAGGACTGCACAACCAGCGGTTGGGGCACTGCAACTATCCTCATTCAATCTTGTTTTAGCGATGTTGTTCAGTCTACCAGCCGCAGGCCGGGCGGCAGCGCCTCGCCAAATACTCGTCCGGCATCGGCTTCATCCAGATCCACCACCGTTTCGACCATCCGTAGCCACGCCGTCGGCGCTTTGGCGATTCGCAGGCGCTGGATGACCTGCGTCCGCAGGATTTCATCAGTATCCCGTTCCCGGTCACCGCTCATTCGGGCCAGCAAGGTAGCCGCAAACGCTGCCGGTAACACTGTTTTCCAGTCCAGATCCAATATCCGCTCCAGCCAGATCGCCGCCGTCGCGGCAGGAACCACGTCGTGGGCGCTGCCGTAAGCCGGAATCCGCGTCCCCAGTCGCCCGACCGCCCACCACAGTTGCGGCGATGCGCCTTTGCGGGCCAGTCGCGCCAGTAACAGGGCACCAAGTTCGGTTTTCCGCGTTGCCGGCAGCCGTTCCAGGACCGCCGCCAGCCGCGCCATATCTTCGATGCCCGGCGGGTCCTGGGCGGCTTTGCCCGTGAGCGGGCGCAACGCCTTGAGCAAATCCGCGCTGATCCGCGCCTGCGCCGTGGCATCCAGTCCGCCGGCCACTCGCCGCCATAACGTCCACCATTCCGCCCAGTTCTGAGCCTCCTGCGGGTAATGCGGCCCTGGTTCGTACAGGGTCCACAATTGCCCGGTTCGCCACTCGTCGAGCGGATAGCCGAAACCGGGCCGTAAACCGTAGCCGACCAGATTAAACCAGAGTCGCTCATGATCCACCGAGCGCCGCCGCCGCCGTGCGCCGTTCCACAGGATTCCAAACAGCTTCCGCAACAGCGGCGGTTCCCAGCTTTCACGCGGGCCGAGCAGCCGTTCCAGATCGCTCCGCAACGTCTTGATTGCTTTCGGATCGACCGCTGGGGCGCGGGGACCGTAAAACTGTTCCAGCCGCGCCACTGCTTCCGGGAAGCGTGGATGCAGTCGAGCCAGCGTCGAGGCATCGCCGCCACGCAGTTGAAAAGCCAACCGCCAGCGGCTCTGACGGGCGCTCCCCTCGTCCACTGAAAGCGGGGCTGGGAGTGAGGGTCTGACCGCCACGCAATCCACTTCCAGCGTCCCGACTTCGGTCAATTGCGCGATCAGTTGCACCAGAATCTCGCCAGCCCCGGCGGCGCTCTCCAGCACGGTCGCAATCGGCGGCAACGGTATGAAACGATCCCTCTCCAGTTCCACCATTGCACCGGGCCAATAAACCCGGTCGCCGGTGGATGCCAGCAAATGAAATTGCACCGGTTCGCCCAGCCGGAGTGAAAAGGTGCGATTCAGGCGAATTTCCCGTCCTTCCTCCGCGCCGCGCGGCAACAGGCAAATAGCCGCTTTCTGGTTGCGTTCGCCCGCCACTTGCAGCACATAACTGCGCGCCGAGCCGCCACCAATTTTCAAACCTTGCCCGCGCCGGGCCAGGCCGTAAGCCACCGCGCCCCGCGCTACCGCCAGATCGGGATCAGGATTGTCCAGCCGATGCAGTGGCGCACCACGCCAGCCGGCCAGAATATCGAGCAGCCGTTTCACCAGCACCGCGCCATGAAAGACTCCGCCGTTGAGTAGCACCGCGTCTGGCAGGGCCGGTTGAGCGGCTACCGCTGATTCCCCCAGTGCCAGTCGGCAGGCGCTGGCGTGCTGGGCCAGAAATGCAGCGAGATGGCGGCTGATGGCCGGATCGGCGGCATACGGCAACCCAAATGCGATCACGGCCGCCCGCCGCCCTTGTGGATGGTCGTTCACGGCCACCATCGGCAGAAAGCCATCGACCAGCAGGGTTTGCACCTGGTCGCGGCTGAGTTCCGCCGACCGCGAACCACCGATCAATCGCGCCCCGCCGCCGAGAAGAGTGACCGTCGTGCGCTCCGGCGCGTCATCCGCCAGCAGCCGCTCCTTGGCGGCCCGGCATTGTTGCCAGAGTTGCGAGAGTTCGCTGCTATTTAAGCGCCCCCCGCCGAGGCGAGTTTCAACCGTCCGGACCAGGGCCAAATCCATGTTGTCGCCGCCCAGCATCAAATGATCGCCCACCCCGATCCGGGTCAACTGCGGACCCGATTCACCCGCTTCAATCTGAATCAGGGTCAAATCCGTCGTGCCGCCGCCAACGTCGCAAACCAGCAACAACCGGGATTCACCGAGTGCCGCCGCCAGATCGGTACGGTGGCGCTGAAGCCAGTCGTAGCAAGCCGCCTGTGGTTCTTCAAGCAGGCGCACATGCCGCAATCCGGCCAGCCGGGCCGCTTCCAGGGTCAAAACTCGCGCAGCTTCGTCAAACGAGGCCGGCACGGTCAGCACCAGTTCCTGCCGCTCCAGCGGTTGGCGGGGAAACCGGGCATTCCAGGCCGCGTGCAGATGGGCGAGCAGACTGGCGCTGGCCGCGACTGGCGAGACCTTCGCGACCTCGTCCGCCGCGCCCCACGGCAGGATGGGCGCAGTCCGATCCACGCCGGAATGGGACAACCAGCTTTTAGCGCTGGTGACCAATTGTCCCGGCACCCGCGATCCCCGCTCCCGCGCCAATTCGCCGATGATCACGGCAGCGACTGCGCCGGGATCGGTAAATGGCCAAGGTAATTGGGTATCGGCTGTCGCCAGTTCGCCAACCGCCGGGTGATAGCGCATCGAGGGCAACAAGGGTCGGGCGGCGACTGCGCCGGGAGCGATAAGCTGGTCGATGGCAAACAGGCGAATGTCGGCGGTGGCGCGGAGATCGGCATAAGCGACTACCGTATGGGTAGTGCCGAGATCGATGCCCACCAGGTAGCGGGATGTCGCAGAACGGGCGATGACACAATCCTCCAGTTAATCAGCAATTCCCGGCTTTTTGAAAAGCCCTATTCAATCAATGTATTATGAAAGGTGCTTGCTGACCCCGGCACTTTAGATTCAGCAGGGTCGTGGTGAATTGCCCTTGCCGCAGCATCTCGTCCACCGTGCCCAACATCGCGGCATCGCCGGCCAGATACCGGCCCACCGGAAGGATGATGTCGATCATGGTGAGGGTCTCCTCCCTTGATCCTGATCCTGTTTGACCCAGATCAGCTGATCGGTGGCGAAACCGAGCGCCTTGGCCTGCTAAATCAACGATTCCAGCAAGGCGGGCGGCAGTTGCCGGGTCCGGGCCAGAATCCACAGATAATTGCGTTGGGACCGCTGATCACCATCCAAGAATGCTGTTTATGGTCGAGCGCGACGATGTGCTGGACACCATAGAATGGGCCAAAAAACGACACTTTCAAGGAGCCGACGGTGGGTTGTCCAATGAAATACGCACGGCCTTCAGCCTCTTTCCAGACCTTGGCCTAATCGTTATAACCGCGATTCAGCACGGCCACTCCGCCGTCGTCGCGAAGGCTATAGCAGGCGCTGATATTGCTCAAGCCGCGTTCAAAGGAATGATCCAGCAAAGAAACCCGGGCGTAACCGCTTGGGAGGGATAGCGAGCAGGTCGGGCATGGCGCGCCATTTCAGCAATGTTGGATGACAGAAAAGGTGGGCGGTGCCGACCCTACCCGGTTATGCGCTCGGATTGCATTTCGAGTAGGTCGGGCAAAAGCGTAGCGTTGCCTGACATTATTCCCCGAAGCCCGTCGCTTCAATGGCTTCGGGATCGCCCGCCCAATCTGGCGGGTATACACCGTTTTTCACGAAGCGGTGAAAGCTCGAATGGGGCCAATCCGCCACCCGCGCCACATGACTATGTTTGACCGGGTTGTAATGGATGTAGTCGCAATGGCATTCAAAATCCCGCTCATCACGAATTTGGTGTTCCCAATAGCGGTGTTGCCAGATGGTTTGTTCGCGTTTGTGTTGGAGGGCGGGCGAGCGGGCGGTTTTGAGTGAGGGGGCGCAACGGCGGGTGAAATGGGATTTAATCCGCATCCAGCGGGTGGAGTAATCCGCGTCGTCCGGTGGCAAGGTCCAGAGACAGTGCAAGTGGTTGGGTAGAATCACCACGGCATCGATGCGGAACGGATACCGTTGTTTGACGGTCGCGAATGCGTCCCGCAATAGAGCCACAGTATCCGGTTCGCAAAGTATTTCACGTCGCCGATAGGTCACGACCGTGAAGAAATAGGTCGCGCCGGGCGTGGTCGAACGGCGGTAGCGCATCGGTCCGTTTCAGGGTAGTTTTTGGGTAGGTCGGGCAAAAGCGGAGCGTTGCCCGACGGGTTCAGGGGCGGGAATGGTGAAGGCGGGTGATGTCTCGAAAGGCGGGTTACGCTTCGCTAACCCGCCCTACGCGGTGTGCGCTACAGCTTATGCCATCTCCATGACCGGTTCAGGAGGCGGCGAGGCGGGTTCAAAGTACAAAACCATCAACTGATCGGGACGCAATCCAACCGATTCATAGGTGCGCCCTTCACGGTCGCAGAATTCGACCTCGAACGCTCGTCCTTCGGCCAGGATGTCAACCACGGTGCCGACTTGTCCACGATAAAGGCCATATTCGGGAACGCTGGCGGTCAATGCGACCACATCCAGCAGATGAATAGCGTCGTTCATGCTGACTTCTCTCTCAGCGCGGATAGCAGGTGGTTAGATGGGGAATATCCGATCCGTGTTCAATGATCCATCCGCTTCGCAAGATGGTTTGCCGACCACGCCAATCGAAGGGAAACTCGATTTGATAGCGCTGTCCGTAAGCATCGCATCGCCCAAGCGTTGCATCGTGAAATTTGACCGCTTGCAGCAAGGCATCGCGCAGTGGTTCGGTGTCAGCGTCGGTCATGCCGAGCGCCGCCGCGAATAATAGTGCCTTGTGTTTGCCTTCGGGGTGCAGAGGATTCATGCAGTAGTCGCGCAACTTGCGAATGTCAACCGTCGCCTGTTCTGCATGAGGAATGCGCATCAGGATCCTTCAAAATATGGAAAGCATTGCATTTCGAGTAGGTCGGGCAAAAGCGGAGCGTTGCCCGACGGGTTCAGGGGATGGAGGGGCCATGTCGGGCACGTCCGGTGCCCGACCTACCGGGCTGACCCTGCCTCGCGACCTGACCCCGGTTCGTGTGCTATCTTGTACGGCAATCCGGTACGTTTTAGGTAGCCACAGATGGAGACGATCACAGTAAATCAATTCCGCGACAACCTTCGCGGATACGTCGAGAAGGTATTGGCCAACCACGAACCCCTGAAAGTCAGCCGCCGCAACGGAGGAACTTTTGTGGTGATCGGTGCCGAGGACTGGGAGCGCGAGCAGGAAACCCTGTATGTCTTGCAGAACCCGTCCTTAATGGCTCAGATCACCCGTTCGGCGGAGACACACGCTCTCGATACCGGTCGTCGGCCTACACCGGAGGCGTTGGGTGAGATCGATTGTCTTTGAGGGTGACACTTGGGAAGCCTACGAGACCCTGCGGACTCGCGATAAGTCGCTACATCGCAATCTCTGCCGAATCCTCAAAGAGCTTCAGCGCGGCGACCCCAGCGTTGGTACGGGCAAGCCTGAAGCCTTGAAGCATGATCTTGCGGGACTTTGGTCACGCCGCCTGTCCCAGAGAGATCGGCTGATTTACCGCTTCGACGATTCAGCAATCTACATCTTTGCCATCGGCGGACATTACGATGATCGTTAAAGATAGCAAGGGTAGGGCGGGTTAGGCGCGAGCCGTAACCCGCCGTCCCAAGGGCGGGAATGGTGAAGGCGGGTGATGTCTCGAAAGGCGGGTTACGCTTCGCTAACCCGCCCTACGCGCTACGCGCTAACCCGCCCTACGCGCTACGCGCTAACCCGCCCTACGCGCTGGCCCAATCCGGTTCAGGAACCTCCAGCTTTTCCATTGAAAAACCAGGCTCGAAAGGAATATCGGTTTCCAGCATTTCCTTAGCCCCAATTTTCAGTGACGCAATCAACGCTTCCCGGGTTTTTTCCTGGGCATTAACGCCCGGCAAGTCGATCAGCCAGCCAATCCACCAGCCTTCTGTCTGCTTAATTACAGCTCTGAATTGCATTGCTCACCTCACAAAAGGAATCCCTAAATCTTTGCAAATTTTCCGGGCCAACTCATCAACAATTTCAGTGTGTCGGGGTACTTGAGTTTTGTTGTGCCCTAACTGATAAATACTATGCCCACTGCCTTCACGAAGCAAAAACGCTCCATGGGCGCTTAACTGTTTGATCAGTTGGCTTCTTTTCATAGCAAATCCCAAAGACCAGACTCCGCAGTATTATCCCGAAACGGCCAGTGTCGGGCATGGCCCGCCATTTCAGCAATGTCGGATGATAGAAACCGTAGGTCGGGCAAAAGCGAA
>CAIRMO010000087.1 GCA_903879705.1 uncultured Candidatus Competibacteraceae bacterium
ATTAGAATTAATTAGGCGTTTTTGAACGCTTTGGGATTCTTTTATTCTTTTTTATTGGACTATCCTAAAGCCGCTAATTGATCCGCTTAAAATCAGCCTAAATACAGAGACCGGGAATTGCTGGGCCCCGGCTGGCCTCACGCTGCATCCGGGTATTCGTGGAGCGCGGCAGCATTCCATATTCCGCCGTGACCCAGCCGCGCCCCTTGCCCTTGAGAAAGGGCGGCACCCGATCTTCGACGCTGGCGGTGCAAATCACCCGGGTATCGCCAAACTCCACCAGCACCGAACCTTCGGCGTGTTTAGTGAAAGGACGGGTCATCCGGATCGGGCGCAATTCATGGGTGGCGCGGCGGCTGGGGCGCATGGGCAGGTTCCTGTGGTCGAAGCAAAGGGGAGCGGACTATAGCAGATGGGTTGGCGGTTCCGATTCAGGCGATATTTTGGCGAAAAATGGGCATGGGCGCAGCAAATCCGCAGTTTTCGCCCTATGCTTAAGTCACCATTGACGACTGAATTTGAGGATAACCCATGTTACGCAGCATGACCGCCTTTGCCCGCCGCGAGCAGACCAGCGCCTGGGGCGCAATCACCTGGGAATTGCGCTCGGTGAATCACCGCTATCTGGAAGCTTCGATCCGCCTGCCGGAAATGTTGCGGAGTCTGGAAACCCCGGCGCGAGAACGTATCGCTGCCGCATTAAGTCGCGGCAAGGTGGAAGGGACGCTCAAGCTGCAAACCGCCAGCGCCGCGCCGGCGATTACCCTGAATCTGCCGATGGTGGAACGGTTGCTGGAGGTTGCGGGCGAATTGGAACATCTGATGGGGCCGGGCACTGGCTTGGGGTTAGCCGAGGTGCTGCGCTGGCCGGGCGTGATCCATGAACCGGAACCGGATTTGGCCGCCATCCAGCAGGCCATTCTCGACAGTCTGGACGCCGCGCTGGCAGAATTAGTGGCGACCCGGGAGCGGGAAGGCGAACGCACTGCCGATTTGTTGCGGCAACGCTGCGCGGCGATCCGGGTTCAGGTCAAGTTGGTGCGGAGCCGTCGGCCTGAGGTGCTGGTCCGGTGGCGCGACAAGCTGTTAAGCCGACTGGCGGATATTGCGGTCGACGCCGATTCAGGCCGGCTGGAGCAGGAGTTGGCCTTAATCGCTCAACGGTTGGATGTCGATGAAGAACTGGACCGGCTGGATACTCATCTGGATGAAATTGAGGCCGTATTAAAGCGCAATGAACCCGTTGGGCGGCGACTGGATTTTTTGATGCAGGAATTGAATCGGGAGGCCAATACGCTGTCGTCAAAATCCGCAGATGCCGATACCACCCGTGCTGCGGTGGAATTGAAGGTTTTAATCGAACAGATGCGGGAGCAGATTCAGAATATTGAGTAGTCCTAAAAAACATAACGGATAGTGATAGACATTCTGACAAAGTAGAAGTAGTTACCGCCGGGAATGCTAAACTGGGCGGATTCCCGTCATCCTTGATGAAAACGAGTAGGTCTCCATGAAGAAATCGGTTTTTCTGCTGCTGGCGAGCAGTGTGCTGAGCGTGACCCTAGCCTGGGCTGAAGGCGAATGGGATCAGGCCAGGAACGCGCATGAGCGCGGCGATTACGCCGCCGAGATCGCGATGGTCAGGCCACTGGCGGAACAGGGCTATGCCTTCGCCCAGTTCAATCTTGGCGTGCTTTACGACGAGGGCAAAGGCGTACCGCAGGACAATGCCCAAGCGATGGCGTGGTACAAAAAGGCGGCGGAACAGGGTTTGCCACAGGCGCAAGTCAATCTGGGCATCATGTACGAGCAGGGCCAAGGCATGAAACCAGACTATGTGCGCGCCTATTTTTGGTATGCACTGGCCGACGTGCAAGGCGATGGTCAGGCCCCGCAGGCCAAGAAAGATCTTGCGGAAAAAATGACTCCGGCGCAGATTGATGACGCGGAACGGCAGGCCAAGGAGTATCGGGTCAAGCATCCCTTCCGCATTCCGCCGACGCCCGCCCCTGATTCCGGCTCCGCGCACGGCAATGGTTGAACCTTTAGGGCAATCCGCACACCTGAGTAGTGTTACAGCCTTGGCGATTACTGCCGATAAGGCAGGTTAAGGCTGATGTATTCAATGTCAGGTCCACCGATTTCAAGGGAGATGGCGATGAACGGCAACACCATTCAATGCAAGGCGCTGGACAAGGCCAGTAGCACCATGGCGCTGGCTGATCGAGTGGGATTGCGCGGTTACTCGGTGTTGTCCTACGCCATCTTCAGCCAGAGACGCGCCCATGGCTGGACGTTTACCCGCAAGGGCAGCATTGAAGTAATCCGGGTCGAACCGGAAGCCTTGGACCTGCTGTATCCCTATCAACCGGCCACGTCAACCGTGACTAAGTAATGGGATCTGAGTCGACTCAGCCCAGCGCGGCTATGCCCCTTGGCGCTATCTTGAACGCGCTATCGCCGATCGCCGCGCCGGATTGCCCCTCGCTCCTCTGCCTCAGCCGGGGGAGTGAGCGACTACCCGCCGATCAGGGTTTGCAACTCCCGGGTCCGGCGCTCCAGCAACTCCGCATCGCCACGGGTTTCCACATTCAGGCGCAACAGCGGTTCGGTATTGGATCCCGACCGTAAACCTTTGCAGTGTTCTTTAATCTCAAACCAACACCTTTAAGGTGTTCACATAACTACTTGATATTTATTAACTTAAATTTTCTGCTTGGCTGATTCTTGACGAAATTCCGCTGTAACTCATTGATTCTACGTTGCCACCTTAAAAGGGCTGAACCTCAAACTTTAGCCCCCCAAAGTGCATCCTGCTGTAAATTTTCCTGTGATAACAGCAGGTCGCTGAGTCAGCGAACCCGTCGAGTTGTTTCAACCGATTGATATCGCTGTGGTTCGAACATCGCGTACTTACCCGATTTTGGGGTTGATCACAGGAAAAATTTACGGTACCAAAAAAAACCCCGCAATCGCGGGGTTTGGCATTCAATCAAATTCAGGCGCGATCAATCGTCGCCGGAGAAGATGCCGAGGATTTGCAGCAGGCTGATAAACAGGTTGAAGATCGTGATGTACAGGCTGACCGTCGCCATGATGTAGTTAGTCTCGCCGCCGTGAATGATTTCGCTGGTTTGCCACAGAATCATGCCGGACATCAGCAGGATGAACATCCCCGACACCGCCAGGGACAGCATCGGGATACCGAACAGCATGGCACCCAGGCTGGCCAGAAAGGCGACCAGGATGCCCACCATCAGAAACCCGCCCATAAAGCTGAAATCCTTGCGGCTCACCACGGCATAAGCCGACAGCGCCATGAAGATCGCGCCGGTGCCGCCCAAGGCAGTCATCACGACTTGCGAACCGCCGCGCATACTCAGGTAGAAGTTCAGGATCGGCCCCAGGGTGTAACCGAGAAAGCCGGTCAGGGCGAACACCGCCGCGAGTCCCCAAGCGCTGTTGCGCAGGCGGGTGACGACGAACAGCAGGCCAAAATAACCGCCAATCGTAATCAGCCAGTGCAACGGCTGCGCATTGGTCGCCATCGCAAACCCGGCGGTCAAGGCACTGAACAGCAGGGTCAGCGATAACAGCATATAGGTATTGCGCAATACCTTGTTGGTGGTCAGATCGCGTTCCGGGGCCAGCGAAATCGGGGCCTTGGCCAGAAAATCATCTTTTTGCAACATCGTCAAAAAACCTCCATCGGGGTTTGAAAGGGTTTGAAACTGTCGGTATTGACCATGCGCGGGTGGCAACGGTTCATGCCGGTTTGATGAGTTCAAAACTTTAACTCATTCGTCATTCCCGCGTATGCAGGAATCCAGGCAGGTCTCTGAAAAGACTGGATACCCACTTTTGCAGGTATGACGAATTGAAAGATTGTCAGCGAAAATCCTGTATTCACAGCGGCCTGTCGCGTTTGAGATCGAGATACTGGTTGACTATCGCCGAACAGCTTGGTTAGCGGCACGGATCAGTACCCGGCTGAGGATGAACTGCGCCGCATCGGCATAATCGGGCGGTTCCAAAGTGGGTTGCAGATCATCGCCAGCGATAAGCGAGCGGGGAGCCATTCCGGCCAGAACCCGATCCGCTATGGTTGGTCGCTGCGCTCTTCGGGCGGCTTGAGTGTGCGAAAGCGGCGATACAGCAGCAGGTCGTAGACAATTTTCAGGCTGCCGGCGAGGAGTAACGGGGCATTAATCAGCAACGGATTGGCCAGCAACAAGGCGCTCAACCACGGCGACAGTGCCGCACCCAGCGAACGGGCGATGGTGGTAATGCCGGAAGCGGCGGACCGTTCGTCGGGCGCGACCACCGCCAAGGTATAGGATTGGCGGGTCGGCACGTCCATCTGCGAGATGCTGAAGCGCAACAGCATGACGGTAATCGCCAGTGGCAGGGTCGGCATCAGCGGGACTAGGCAGAGCAGCAGGTTGGAGGGGATGTGGGTAAACACCATCGTATTGATCAGCCCGAACCGGGCGGCGAGGCGGGCGGCGAGCAGGGCGGAAATGCCGGCCAGCACGTTCGCGCCAAAGAAGATGCTGCCCAGCAAACCGGCGTCGGCCCCAAAGCGCAGGTAAAACCAGTAGGCCAGCAGGCTTTGCACCACGAAGCCGCCGGCGAAGGCGTCCAACGCGAACAGGGCGCTCAAGGAGGCAATCGTCGCCCTGGATTCGGGGTGGCGCAAGCCGAACACCCGGCGGGTCGTGGGGGGGAGCGCGCGGGGAGCGGCTTCAACCTGGGGCGACAAACCGAGGAACAGCACCGCCAGCAGACCACCACTGAGCGCATAGCCGGCCAGCACCACCTTGTAAGCGTCCAGCGCGGGCATTCCATCCGCTTGCAGGGTGTGGGCCAGCCAACCGCCGCCCAGTGCGCCCAAAGCAGTCGTGAACGATCCCGCCAGGTTGTACCAGGCGAGGATGTGGGTGCGCCGCCGGTCGGGCAGTAATTCCGCCAGTGCAGCTTGTTCGATGGAGAGAAACGGGCCGATTTCATTGCCGCTGGGGCTGATGACGCCAATGATGGCGGCCACCATCAGCAACGCCGGTTGCTGGGTCAGCAGGAATGCAATGCCCGCCGCCGCCATCAGCACTGCGCCAAGGAGCAACATCCGCCGCCGGCCCAGCCGATCCGCCGTAGTCGTCATCGCTAGCGAGATGCCGGCATCGCCTAGCAGGGTGGCGGTGAGCAGCGCACCGATCAGCGCCTCGCTCAGGCCCCGTTCCGCCAGATACAGCACCAGCACTACCGACAGCGCACCGTAGGCGAACAGCCGGGTCATGCGGGCGGCGAACAGCAGGATGGTGTCGCGGTGGAAGTGGGTCATTGTGGTTTTCCTGAACAGTTTGCGGGGTGGACATTGTCCACCCTGTCCGGTTATTTACTCATCAGTCATAAGTTCTCTCCCTGAAAAGCCTTGACGGCGTTCCTCTAAAGTTAAGGGAGGCACACCGCGCCGGGGTGGTTCGACCAGAGCGCCGCACCACCCGGTCAAGCACACCATCCCGGCGACCAAAAAATCGCCGCGGGGGGGCAAGCCCCAGACCCCCAAAGGGTCAAAGACTCAAATCACCGAAGCACCTCATAGTCCACCTCGCACCGGCCAAACGAAGGCGTCGTGGATCTTGGAGACCCAGTACACGTTGCCATCATGGATGCGCACGAGCCACGCGTAGCGGGTATCAGGCGCGTACGCGTACGTGGAGGCCGTGGACGACCAGTATTCGGACTGAAAGTTGCGGGACTGGACGCCCGTGAACGGATGACCAGCAGGCAGCGCCGGATTGATGGTTGTGTAGTCAATCAGCGATTGCAATTCGTTACGGCTGGGCAAACGCCATTGGCCGGTCGTAGAGCCGTCGCTGAGGCCACAACTGGGGCTGGCCAATGTGGCTATCGCGGTCAGCGCAGCAGCCCAAGCTTTCGGACTGACCGTGACGCAATTAGCGTCCTTTAGCCAAATCAACCCGGTAATACTGTCGGTCATCGTGCCGTTGCTGTTGTCGGTGAAGCGGGTCGCCGCCGAGGTGATGATCGGGGCGATCGGCGCGAGCGGTGCAGCGGCTAGTTCGAAGGCGGTCAGGCCCAACAACAAGGCAGCCAGGAACGAGCGGCGGAAAGCGATGTGAGGCAGGCAATACGACATGAGTCAGGCTCCAAAGGTAGATGAGTCATCAATCAGGGGAAACAGAGCAAAAAATCGCCGCTGGGGGCAAGCCCCTAGGGATCCCCAAAGGGCAAAGAACCAAAGAACCAAAGCATCGAAGCGCCTCATAGTCCACCTCGTACTGGCCAAACGAAGAAGCCGTGGGACTTGCCGTCCCAGTACACGTCGCCACTGATGATGTACACGAGCCACGCACCGCTGGAATCAGCAGCACAGGTCGTGGACGACCAGTAGTGTTCAGCCTGAACAGCCGTGAAGGGCTGTCCTTCCGCCCATTGACCCGTGCCGGCGGTGTTGGGAACACTGGGATTAAAAAAACGCGCATCCACCAGACTACTCAATTCCTTGATATTGGGCAGCCGCCATTGGCCGGCTGCGGAGCCGTCACTAAGGCCACACTTCCCGCTCGCCAAGTTCACCGCCCAAGTCATGGCTTTGTTCCACGACAAACGGCCACCTATTTTGATAATTCCGCCGACCGTGTCCTCACAATTCGCATTCTTCAGCCACACCAGCCCAGTCAGGTTGTCGGTGACGGTGCCATTGGTTTGATCGGTGAAGCGGGGGTTAGGCCAATCAACGCCGCTGTCCTCAGCGGGATCGCCGGTCTTAGCGGACGGGAAGGGGGCGGAGAAGGTCGCGCTGCTACCGCTGTAGGCACCGGTCACGCCGAAAATGGCTACGCCGGTTTTGATGTTACCCGCCACCAAATCAGCATCGCCCGCCACTCGGCCCAAGCCATTGTGATAACCGAGCGGAATGGGCTTTGCCGCCACGCCGGGCGTGATGGTCTGTGTCCCCCGGTTGGGCATCGTGCCGATCTGACCCGAGGCGGCGGCATTCGAGAAGGTCACGCCGCTCAAGACGTGGGCCGGCGCAGCGGTCCCGGTCGCCAGCGGCGCAGTCCCAATCACCCCGAAAATCCGCACTCCCTGCCGGAGGTTGCCCGCAACCAGATTCGCATCCCGCGCTCTGGCAGTCTTGTTGCCTGCGTAGAAGCCATTGGGGATCGGGAAAAGTACCGCCCCATCTGCACCGATGACGTTGGTCCGGGCCGGAACCACCCCAGTTTTCAGCGTCCACTTGCCGTTGACCAGAACCCCAAAGGTTTTGCCGGCCAGCACATCGTTGACGGTCGCCGGGCCAGCGGCGACCGCCTCTTGCTCAGGAGCGTCGGCGGAATCTGGCACCTCTTGGGCGAGCGCTGAACCGCCGATCAACCCCCCGCTTCCGGCGCACAATAGCAACCACCGTGCCGCCAAGGCCCATCGGACTCGTTGGGAACCCGGCTTGGCCGGCGCTAACCCACGCCGGGAAGATGGACAAGAAGACGCTTTCATAACCTGAAACATGCGATTACTCTTGGAGATGCGGTGAGAGTGAAGGGTCGGGCGAACGGGGATTATGTCCACAATGTTATACAAATTTTTGGGTTATATAGGCCTCCTAAACCGGTTGTAGAAGTAGCACGGGCATCCTGCCCGTGTTTAGCCCACGGGCAGGATGCCC
>CAIRMO010000088.1 GCA_903879705.1 uncultured Candidatus Competibacteraceae bacterium
CGCCACCCCTCCTTATCCAAGGAGGGGATAAAACCAGCACGGTACATCGCTTTTTCCCCTCCTTGAGTAAGGAGGGGTGGCCCCGTCAGGGGCCGGGGTGGTTCGCTCCTCAGCGAGGGGAAATTCCACAACTCCAACAGGATGGCTATATAGGACTGGATCGTTGCTTTCACTCCATCCTTCGATCTTGCTAAAAGAGGCCGATTGCGCTTGTCCGCCCCAATGGTTCGTATCACAGAAAAATTTAGAGGAAGAATTTTATTTGCGGTTGAACGAGTCCGTACCCGATCATCCGGCAGGCGACCGTAGCCTCTTGCCCAATAAACCCCTGGAAATCGTTGTGGAAAAAGTGTTCGCTGCTTTGCAAAGCCGGCTGGCTGACTGCCCGATCCGCGCCCGCGTTCGGCTGATTCAGCGGCTGCAGGATCTACGCCGGCGGCTGCGCGACGGCAAGTTGGAGGAGCGTGATCTGGCGGAATTGACCGCTGAACTGGAGGCTGCCGTTGCTCATTTGCAGCGCCGCCGTGCGGGATTGCCGGTTCCGATCTTCGATGACCAGTTGCCGATCAGCGCCCATCGTGAAGCGATTGCCACCGCACTCCGCGACCATCAGGTGGTGGTGCTGTGTGGCGAAACCGGTTCGGGCAAAACTACCCAGTTGCCGAAAATTTGTCTGACGCTGGGCTTTGGTGCCGCCGGACTGATCGGCCATACCCAACCGCGCCGGATTGCCGCCCGCTCCGTGGCGGCGCGGATTGCGGCGGAGTTGGGAACAGGTATCGGCGGCACCGTGGGCTACCAGGTGCGCTTTTCCGACCGCACCGGTCCGGATGCCGCGATCAAGCTGATGACCGATGGGATTTTATTGGCCGAAACCCAAAGCGATTCGGCATTGAATCAATATGAAGTCATCATTCTCGATGAAGCCCATGAGCGCAGTCTGAACATTGATTTTCTATTGGGTTATCTGAAGCGGCTATTACCCAGACGGCCCGATCTGAAACTTATTATTACTTCGGCCACGATTGACCCGGAACGCTTCTCCCGGCATTTTAACGACGCGCCGATCATTGAAGTTTCCGGGCGGATGTATCCCGTCGAAATCCGCTATCGACCCCTGTTGGCAGCCAATGAAGATGAACGGGATCGTGATTTACAACAGGCGATTCTCGATGCAGTGGATGAAGTGTGGCAGGGCGGGCCGGGCGATATTTTGATCTTTCTCTCCGGTGAGCGGGAGATTCGCGAAACCGCGGAAAGTTTACGCAAACACCATCCGCCTCATACCGAGATCGTGCCGTTGTATGCCCGTTTGTCCGCAACCGAGCAGAACCGGGTGTTTCAGCCGCATGGCCGCCAGCGCATTGTGTTAGCCACGAATGTAGCGGAAACCTCGTTGACCGTGCCGGGGATTCGTTATGTCATCGATCCGGGAACGGCGCGGATTAGTCGCTATAGTCCACGCAGCCGGATTCAACGCTTGCCGGTCGAGAACATTTCCCAAGCCAGCGCCAATCAGCGGGCGGGGCGCTGTGGCCGGGTTAGCGCCGGAGTTTGTCTTCGCCTGTATGCCGAAGAGGACTTTAAATCTCGCCCGCTGTTTACTGAACCGGAGATTTTGCGCACCCATCTGGCAGCCGTGATTCTGCAAATGTGCGCGTTGAATCTGGGCAGGCCTGAAGACTTTCCCTTTGTCGAACCGCCGGATTCGCGCCAGATCAGTGATGGTTTCCGGTTGCTGTTTGAATTACAGGCCGTGGATGAGCAATGGCGGATCACCGATCTGGGCCGGAAAATGGCGAGATTGCCGGTCGATCCGCGCCTGGGGCGAATGGTGCTGGCGGCGCAAGGTGAAAGCTGTTTACAGGAGATTTTGATTATCGTCGCGGCGCTGGCGATTCAGGATCCGCGGGAACGGCCCTTGGAGCGGCAGCCGGCTGCGGATGAAAAACATCGCCGGTTCCGTGATGAAAATTCCGATTTTATGGCACTACTGAATCTGTGGAACTATTACCACGAACAGGCGCGACAGCTTTCCAAAAATCAGTTGCGGAATCTCTGTCAGGCCGAGTTTCTCTCCTTTGTGCGAATGCGCGAATGGCATGATTTATATCAGGAGTTATTGGGCCGGATGACGGAAATGGGGATGCGGCTGAATACGGAGCCTGCGCCATATCCAAATCTGCACCGGGCGCTATTAACGGGTTTGCTCGGTCATCTCGGTTTCAAGCAGGAAGAGAACATTTATCTGGGTGCCCGCGACCGCAATTTCTACCTGTTCCCCGGTTCCGGGCTGTTCAAAAAACGGCCTCGTTGGGTCATTGCGGCTGAATTGGTGGAAACCACCCGATTGTATGCCCGCACCGTGGCAAAGATTGAGCCGGAATGGGTGGAAGGTTTAGCCGGACATCTGCTTAAACGCAGTTATGCTGAACCACACTGGGAAAAACGCGCCGCTCAAGTCGCTGCAAGCGAACGAGTGACGCTGTACGGGTTGCCGATTATTGCCAAGCGCCGGGTGAATTATGGACCGCTCGATCCCGCTTTGGCGCGGCAGATTTTTATTCGCCAAGCGCTGGCACAAGGCGATTTTGACTGCAAAGCGCAGTTCTTCCAGCACAACCGCCAACTGCTGGAGGAACTGGCAGAACTGGAAACTCGCGCCCGCCGCAATTTAACCGCGGATGAGGAAGGGCTTTACCGATTTTATGAGGCCAGGATTCCCGAAGGCATTTACAGCGGGCCCACTTTTGAAAGCTGGCGAAAGTCTGCCGAGCGGGAAAATCCGCGTCTGCTCTTTCTTGACCGCGCTGAGTTATTAGCAGAAGCCGGGCCAGTCGCTGCCGGTGAGCAATTCCCGGATCATCTCGATTTGGATGGATTGAAATTACCATTGAGCTACCGGTTCACGCCGGGCGCAGCGGATGATGGCGTGACCCTGACTGTACCCTTGGCCGCTGTGAATCAGGTTGATCCAAAATGCCTAGATTGGCTGGTGCCGGGACTACGGACGGAGCGCATGACAGCATTACTAAAATCATTGCCAAAAGCAGTCCGCCGCAACTTTGTTCCGGTGCCCAATTATGTGCAGGCGCTCTTGGAAGCGATGCCGTTAGGTGAAGGATCTCTAGTAGAAGCCATGACCTGGCAATTGCAGCGAATGACCGGTGTGCAGATTCCTGATGATGCGTGGAATGCTGATGCCGTTCCTCCGCATTTGCGAATGCACTTTGCAATAGTAGATACCGATGGGCAGGAATTAGCTGTTGGGCGCGACTGGCCGGCGCTTCAGGCGCAAGTCCGCAGCGCGGCTCGCAATCGCTTTGCGACATTACCGACTCCGGAGTTCGAGCGGGAAAGACTGTGCGATTGGGATTTTGGCGAATTGCCGGAGGAAGTGAGTTTTGTTCGCAATGGCATCCAGTTGCGCGGCTATCCGGCGCTGGTTGCCGAGTCTGATGGGCGCTTGGCACTGCGAGTGCTGGATTCACCGGTCAGCGCAGAAATAGCGACTCGGGCTGGCTTGCGGCGGTTAATCAGTTGGCGGCTAGGCGCTACCTTCAAGTCATTGACACGGGATTTACCGCAGTGGCAACGGATGACGCTGCATTACATCGGCTTGGGTACCCAGGAACAATTGCGGGAAGAATTGCTCGATGTCATTCTTGATCAGGCTTTTCTTAATGGGGAATTATTGCCTCGTGATCTGGCGGCATTTGAGTCCTTGCTGGAACGCGGTAAAACCCGCTTGGCGGCAGCGCGGGTTGAAGTGGGCGAAACAGCGGCGGCAATTCTGGTCGCCTATCACGAGGTATGCCGAATTTTAAGCGGGGAATTATCGCCGGTTTGGGCGGAAGCGATGGCCGACATTCGTGAACAGCTGGCGCGGCTGGTTTATCCCGGCTTTTTCAGTCAGACGCCGCCGGACTGGCTACCACAGGTGCCGCGTTACTTGCGAGCGATAGCTTCACGGTTGCAAAAAATCCGGCAAGCACCCGATAAAGATCGGCAACGCAGCGCCGAAATGAGCCGGTTATCGGACTACTGCTGGCGGCAATGGACGCGGAATGCGGAACGGGAATTATCCGATCCAGAACTGGTTCGATTCCGCTGGCTGCTAGAGGAGTTGCGGGTTTCCCAATTCGCTCAGGAGCTGAAAACCATCGCTCCGGTGTCAATTAAGCGATTGGAAGAGCAATGGACGCGGGTTAGAAAAAATTGAAGGATTAAAAGATGCGGCGGGCGATCATGGAATATCCAGCGTAGGTCGGTTTAGCGCAGCCGACCTTTAGCGCGGATATGCTGTGTCTGCGATAGTTTCGCTCATTTTTTGTAACAAATTAAATTTTATAGCTATAAATTTTGGCGTATAAATTGGTAACTCGCTAAAAAAACTGGATACCCGCTTTCACGAGTATGACGGGAAAAGTAGACAACCCAACGTCCTGAATCCTTAACTTAATGGCAGTAGGCTTGAGGGTCGGTTCACAAAAAAATGTTAGAGGAGGCCGTTTTTTGAGCAGAAAAAAGCGAAAGGCTCAGGTTTTCACCTAAGCCTTTCGCTTTCATCATCTGGTGCCGGGAGAGAGACTCGAACTCTCACGGTATCACTACCGGCGGATTTTGAGTCCGCTGCGTCTACCATTCCGCCACCCCGGCAGGGGAGGGAAAAACGCAAGTATAAGGATTTTCCGTCGCTCGGCAAGCGGAACCGGCGTTTTCGCCCAAATTTGGCTATGATGCCCACGTTTCTTCCTAACTTGTTGCCGCGCCCGGCTGAATTTCCATTCAGCCGGTAGCTGCTTAACCTCATCACGTTCTCTCAACCATGTTCAATTCCAAAACGCTGAAAGCGGAACTACTGCTGGCGCTGGCCGCGGTGATCTGGGGTTTTGCCTTTGTCGCCCAGCGGGTTGGCATGGAGCATGTCGGTCCCTTCACCTACAACGGCGTTCGATTCCTGTTGGGCGCGCTGGTCTTGCTGCCGTTGCTGCTGATCAACCGGCCAGCCGTCGGGCTGATTCCTGTCGGTGGTTGGAAATCCATCATGGGCGGCGGGTTGCTGGCCGGTCTGATCCTCTTTGCCGGTGCCTCGCTGCAACAGGTCGGGATTGTCTACACCACCGCGGGCAAGGCGGGCTTCATCACCGGGCTGTATGTGGTTATCGTGCCCCTGCTGGGTCTGCTGTGGGGACACCGTACTCCGTGGAGTACCTGGACCGGCGCCACCCTCGCGGCGATTGGACTCTACCTGTTAACCATGACCGATGACCTGAGTCTGGCCGAGGGCGACAGGCTGGTGCTGCTTGGAGCGCTGTTCTGGGCTCTCCATGTGCTGGCGATTGGCTGGCTGTCCGGGCGGCATGTAGAACCCGTGCTACTGGCCAGCCTACAATTCGTGGTGTGCGCGGTGCTGAGTCTGGCGACAGCAGTGGTAACCGAACCGATCACCCTGACCGGGTTGCAAGGTGCGGCGCTACCGATCCTCTACGGCGGCCTGCTGTCGGTAGGGGTCGCCTATACCCTGCAAGTGATCGCTCAGCGCGATGCTCCGCCAAGCCATGCCGCGATTATTCTCAGCCTGGAAACCGTGTTCGCCGCGCTGGCCGGTTGGTTATGGCTGAACGAAGCGTTGTCGGGACGGGGATTGGCTGGCGGTGCATTGATGTTCGTCGGCATGTTGTGGTCGCAATGGGGCCTTGGCGGCGCAGCGCCTTCGCCGGCTGAACCGGTGGCCGTTCCCGCCGCCTCTAAATTGTTCTGTGATCAGACCCCCAAGCCGGAAAGTACACAGTGCTTGAATCAGCTATATCCATCGGTTGGAAGATCCCGACGATCTGGCTGACCTGGCGATCCACCGTTATCACAGGAAAATTTACCCGAATTGCGCGGAAGGCCTCGGTCTTCAGGTTGGGAGAGTGAACGACTGCACCAGAGCCACCCCAGTGCGGCGATCTGCAACACCACGACCAGCCCCAACCCGGCACTGTAACCCGTCGTGGCATAACCACCCGCCGCGGTCCGGGGCCACAGGTCGATCACGGCACCCAAACCCCATTGCATAACGAACGCCGCGATGAACACCAACAGGTTGAATGCGGTATTCACCCGCCCGGCCAGTCCCGGCGGAAAGGCTTGTGACAGGATCGCGTAGCTCAGGGTGCTGGCGGTGCCGAAGAAGCCAAAAGCGATCCATAGCAGCAACGGCGTTCCGGTATAACCAGCGGTCAGCGCCAACTCGATCCCGATGAAAACTACCATACCCGCCACGGCCACGATCGCCGGCGGCACGTCCAGCCGGTTCAGCCGGTAGGTCAGCGTTCCCAGCGACAGGAAGCCCGCCACCATCCCGGCGGCGGCCCAGAACAGATAATGCGCGGTTAACCCCCGGTCACAACCCGCCACATCCTTCAGCCACGGCCCGGCCCATAAACCCTGAATGGCGATGTGCGCCCCGAGCGTCAGCGCCCCAAGTGGCGCCAGTCGCCAGAAGGTCCGGCTGGTGAAAACCTTGACCACGCCCTGCCATTGCGCCCGCCAGGCGCTGCGATGACGGGTTGCCGAATGCTCCGGCACGATCAGGAAAATGGCCACCGCCGTCAAACCGGTCAACACCGCCAGTCCGGCGAACACTCCCCGCCATGAGGTCAGTTGCAGGGCTGCTTCCACCGGCGCAGTCGCGGCCAATGCCCCCAGACCCCCAGCCGCCATTACCCAACCGTTCACTGCCGGCAGCCGCTGTAGCGGAAACCACAGCACAAAGGTTTTCAGACTCGCCATCAGACAGGCTGATACCCCCAGCCCGATCAGCGCCCGCCCGATCACCAGATCGCCCAGGTTATTACTCACCGCGAACAGACCGGCCCCGACAGCCGCCAGCAATAGCAGAATCGCCTCGACCTTGGGTGGACTGTAGCGGTCGAGCAGCACCCCTAGCGGTAACTGGAACGCGCCGAAGGCCAGCAGATAAACGCTGGTCAGCAAGCCCAGCGCGGTGGCGTCCAGGTTCACATCAGCGGCCAGATGCGGCACCAGCACTGCGTTAATGGTGCGGTAGGCATAGGACAGGAAATAACCGGCGGCAAAGGGTAGAAAAATCCTGGGCAACAGAGGCAGGGGCATGAAAGTCTCCAAATCGAATGCATGAATCACAGGAATTGTGTTGGATAATACCGTTATGAACGACCATAAATCCGACCAAGATTCGCCCGAACTGGAATTACCGCTGCCGCCCAGCAAAAGTCAGCGCAAGCGGGAAGCCGCCGCCTTGCAGGATTTAGGCGAGCAACTGGTAAAGCGAACCCCGGCGCAGTTACGGCGGATTCCGTTGCCGGAAGACGTGCTGGCCGCAGTGAGCATCGCTCAGACGATCACTCAGCGGGGCGGGCGCAAGCGCCAGTTGCAATACATCGGTAAATTGATGCGGCGGCTGGATGACTCGGAAATCGCCCTAATTGATGCCGCGCTGGCGACCATGCCTGCGCCACGCTGACGGCTCCCGACCATGCGTATGCTGTCAACGCCCTTCCCGGAGCCTCCCCTGACCACTTTGCCGCTGTCCTGGCTGCTGATGCTCGGTGCATTGATCGCCATTGCGCCGATGTCGATTGATATGTACCTGCCCAGCCTGCCGACCATCGCCACTGAGTTTGGCGTTACGGCGTCCGCCGTGCAGTTCACCTTGTCCAGCTTTTTCATCGGTCTGGCGCTCGGTCAAGCCGTGCATGGCCCGCTGGCCGATCGCTATGGCCGTAAGCCGCCGTTGTATGCCGGGCTGGCCTTGTATATCGCCGCCTCGATCGGTTGTGCGCTGGCCCCGGATATTACAGCGTTGACGGCGCTGCGATTCATGCAGGCGGTCGGTGGCTGTGCCGGAGTAGTCATCGCTCGCGCCATCGTTCGCGACCGTTGCGACGCCCACGCTTCGGCGCGAGTTTACTCATTGTTGATGCTGATCATGGGCTTGGCCCCGATTCTGGCCCCTTTCTTCGGCGGCTGGATTCTGGCCTTGGCTGGCTGGCGGGCTATTTTCGGGATACTGGCGCTGTTTGGGAGTGCGGTGCTGGTGGCGGTCTGGCGCTTTTTACCGGAAACCCGCCCGGAACACAGCATTGCCCGCGCTGGCATCAGCCAGGCCTTGCGGGTTTACGGCGAGTTGCTGCGCGACCGGCGTTTTCTCGGCTATACCCTCAGCGGCGGCTTCGCGGCGGCGGGCATGTTCGCCTACATCACCGGATCGCCGCAGGTGTTCATCGCTCTTTACGGTGTCCCGGCGCAAGACTACGGCGGGTTATTCGGGCTGAATGCGCTGGGTCTGATCGCCGGCTCGCAATACAACCGCCGCCTGCTGCTGCACCATAGCGCCGATACGATCCTGCGCCTGGCCAATCGCGCCACCGTGATCCTCGGTCTGGTGCTGGTCGCGGCGGTGATCAGTGGCCGGGGCGGGTTGCCCGGATTGCTGATTCCGCTGTTTGGCTATTTGGTGACGCTAGGCTTTACCGGACCGAATACGATCGCCCTCGCCCTGGCGCATCAGGGCATCCGGGCCGGCAGCGCCTCGGCGTTAATTGGAACCCTGCAATTCGGGATTGCTACGCTATCCAGCGCCGCCGTTGGACTCCTGGGCAGCGAGTCGGCATTGCCAATGGCGGCGGTCATCGCGGGTTGTGGACTGCTGGCCTATGGCGCACACCGCTGGCTGGTTGGCGATGGTCGATAGCCATTCAATCGGCGCATCCTGGCCGAAACCCGGCAATAACTCCGCAGCTTCCCTGGCAACGCTAATCTTATGGCTGAACTCCTTTCAATTCGACGGGATCAGCCGGTGGTCGCCGAGCGGTCAATGAGCAGCAACTCCCCAATCAGGGCATCCTTTTCGGCCCAGATCTGCCCGATCCAGCGATGGAACGCGATCCGGAAATCGGCATCATTGCGATAGTCGCGGCTTAAAAAGTCCGGCGGAATCGGCAATAGCCGCACCCGCACGATCACCCGGGGAATCCGCCCGCAGAGCAAGTCCCAAAACGTGTTGCGCCCGTCCGGATAGACGAGGGTCACATCCAGCAGAGTCCGCATCCGATCGGGCAGCGCCCCTAGGGCGAAGGCTAATCCGCCAGCCTTGGGTCGCAATAAATATCGATACGGCGACCGTTGGCGAGCCTGTTTGACCGGCTGAAACCGAGTGCTTTCGAGAAAATTAAGGAGCGTAATCGGCGTATTCCGGAACCGGGCGCACATCCGGCGAGTGGTTTCCTGATCCTGTTCCTTTGCTTCGGGATGCTTGGCCAGATAAGCCGCCGAATGCCGTTTCATGAACGGAAAATCCAGTGCCCACCACACCCCGCCCAGCAGTGGCACCCAAATCAATGGTTGCTTGATGAAAAATTTCAGAAAGGGAATGCGGTGGTTGAATACCCGTTGCAGCACCACGATGTCCACCCAGGATTGATGGTTGGAACTGACCAGATACCAGGCATCACGTTGTAGCCCGTCCAGCCCTGCCACATCCCATTCGATACGCTGGGTCAGGTTCAGGATCAGGTTGTTGCCATCAATCCACGCCTCGGCAATGCGCACCAGCAGACGAGCCTGGAACTCGCGCCAGCGGCGGTTGGGAATCGCCAGCTTGAACAGCAGCAACAGATACAAGGGCGTACACCAGAACACGGTATTCAGGGTGAACAGCAGCAACGATAGCCCGCCACGAAAGGACGCTAGCAGAACATTGAACATCGGAATGACTTCTCTCTCAGAGGGTGGAGCGGCGCGAAACCAGCCAGTCGCGGACCGCCGGGCCGGTGCCGATCGTCCAGGGTTTCAGCCGCTCGACCGGCACCCGTTTGATCGCCGCCAGTTCTTCATTCAGCACGATCTCGCCCTCGGCCAGAACGTGAAAGGCCAGAAGCAATTGATTCATCTCGAAAAACGGGTAATAGCCGATAAAATGGGCGGTGGGGGTATCCAGCCCGAGTTCTTCGCTCACCTCGCGCAGTACCGCCGCTTCCGGGGTTTCGCCCTTTTCCAGAAAGCCGGTAATCAAACCAAACATCTGTTCGGGCCAGGCCCGGTTACGCGCCAGAATCACCGCGCCGTCCATTTCGACAATCGCGGCCACGACCGGAATCGGGTTATCCCAATGCACATAAGCGCAATCGGCGGCGCTGCACTGCCGGCGGGTCTGGCCAGCAACTTCGGCGGTTTGCAGCGGACTGCCGCAATGGAGACAGAACTTGGCGTGCATCGGGAGGATTCCTGAACAATAAGGACGGGATGTTGACGGACGGTGAGAAAGTTCCATTCCGGCGCGTCTACGCGAAAAATCGCCTATAATTTGGTTTAATCGTGCGGCAGCCCTCCATCGCTGCCGTTTTGCTTTTGGAGGACGGCGAGTGGATTTCCGCCATCCGGTTTGATGACTACCGCCGGACGGTCAGTAATCCAGCCTTTTGCAGCGAACTATAAATGAAACCACGTCATTTTCTCAGTCTGTTTGATCTGACCCCTGTGGAACTACAACAGGTCTTGCGGCGGGCCGGCCAACTGAAGGCGATGCGCCGGCGAGGCGAAGCCTATGCGCCATTTCCGCGAAAAGTGCTGGCGATGATCTTCGAAAAAGCGTCTACCCGCACCCGGGTTTCCTTCGAGGCCGGCATGGTGCAACTCGGCGGCAGCGCCATTTTTCTGGCTCCCCGCGATACCCAGCTAGGCCGGGGCGAGCCGGTTGAGGATACGGCGCGGGTGCTGTCCAGCATGGTCGATATCGTTATGATCCGGACCTTTGAACACGCCAAGCTGGAGCGTTTCGCGGCCTGTTCCACCGTTCCCGTTATCAACGGTCTGACCGATTACAATCATCCTTGCCAACTGCTGGCCGATCTCCAGACTTTTATCGAACAGTGCGGCGAGATTCGCGGGCGGACCGTGGCCTGGATCGGCGACGGCAATAATATGTGCAACAGCTATCTGAAAGCGGCCATTCAGTGCGATTTTCTAGTGCGGATTGCGGTGCCGCCCGGTTACGAACCCGACCCCGAATTGCTGCAACAAGCCGCCGACCGAACGGTGTTGCTGCGCGATCCGCTGGCCGCCGCCCAAGGTGCAGATGTAGTGACGACCGATGTCTGGTCGAGCATGGGCAAGGAAGAAGAACAGGCGCGGCGGGCGAGGGATTTTACCGGCTATGAAGTGAATGCCGCAATCATGGCTCAGGCCAAACCGGACGCTATTTTTCTGCACTGTCTGCCGGCGCACCGAGGCGAAGAAGTCAGCGCCGAGGTGATCGACGGGCCGCAAAGCCGGGTCTGGGATCAGGCGGAAAATCGCCTCCACACGCAAAAGGCGCTGATGGAGTTTCTATTGCTCGATGGACAATTCCCGTCATTCTAAACGCCGCTCGCCATGAAAGAATATGCCTTAATCCTGCTGAGTACGATTCTGGTCAATAACTACGTTCTGGTGAAATTTCTAGGACTGTGCCCCTTCATGGGCGTATCCCGCAAGGTGGAAACCGCGATAGGCATGGGACTGGCGACAACCTTCGTACTCACCCTGTCGTCAATTTGCGCTTATCTGACCGATCATTACCTGCTGATTCCATTGGGGCTGGAATACCTCCGCACCATTACTTTTATTCTGGTGATTGCGGTGGTGGTCCAATTTACCGAGATGGTGGTGCATAAAACCAGCCCCCTGCTGTATCAGGCGCTAGGGATTTATCTGCCGTTGATTACTACTAATTGCGCGGTGCTGGCGGCGGCATTGCTGAATGTGCAGGCCCGGCATGGGTTTATAGCTTCAGCGCTGTACGGCTTTGGTGCAGCCGCCGGTTTTTCGCTAATCATGGTGTTGTTCGCCGGGATGCGCGAGCGGATTGCCGTTGCCGATACGCCGATTCATTTTCGCGGTCCCGCCATTACCCTGATTACCGCCGGGCTGATGTCTCTGGCGTTCATGGGTTTTGCCGGACTGGTGCGAGGATAGAGTTATGAGGATAACGTCATGATCATTGCAGTGATTGCGCTGGGATTATTGGCTGGCGCATCCGGCCTGCTGTTGGGATTCGCCGCCATCCGGTTCAAGGTGGAAGGCGATCCAATGGTCCAACAGATCGATTCGGTGTTGCCGCAAACCCAGTGCGGGCAATGCGGTTATGCCGGCTGTCGGCCCTATGCCGAGGCGATTGCTGCGGGCGAAGCTGATATTAACCTTTGTCCGCCGGGTGGGCAAAACGGGATTACCGCACTGGCGGAATTATTAGGCCGTGATCCTAAATCACTGGACCCGGCCAGTGGGATTGAGAAACCGAAAATGGCGGCGGTGATCGATGAGCAACGCTGTATCGGCTGCACCCTGTGCATTCAGGCCTGTCCGGTCGATGCCATTATTGGCGCGGCTAAACACATGCACACGGTCCTTGTGGGGGAATGCACCGGCTGTGAACTCTGTCTGGCCCCGTGTCCGGTGGACTGCATTCAAATGGTCCCGTTTGCGCCGACAGTTACCACCTGGAAGTGGACTTATCCCGTGGTTGAAGTCAAAGCAGCCGCATGAGCGCCCTGTTCCCGTTTCACGGCGGCTTGAAAACCGTCCGCCACAAGACTGAATCCAATCAAACCCGGATTTGGACCGCAATGCTGCCGCCGCGATTGACAGTGCCGTTGCGCCAGCATATTGGCGCCATCGCCAAACCGCTGGTGCAGCCCGGCGACCGGGTGTTAAAAGGGCAAATGATTGGACAACCGGATGGTTATATCAGCGCTGCAATTCATGCGCCGACATCGGGAATCGTGAGCGCCGTTGATCCGCAACCGGTTGCACATCCATCGGGTTTGGCCGACTTATGTGTGACCATTGAGAGTGACGGCGAGGATCGCTGGATCAATCGGCAACCGGTTAATTACCCGCACTTGCATCCGAGCGAATTGCGGAATGTGATTCGCAATGCCGGAGTGGTCGGACTGGGCGGGGCGGCGTTTCCGAGTGCGGTCAAGTTGAATCCCAGTGGTCGCAGCGAGCGGCTGGACACGCTGATTTTGAACGGCGCGGAGTGCGAACCGTGGATTACTTGCGATGACCGGTTAATGCGCGAGCGGGCGGCGGACATTGTCGCGGGTTTGCAGATCATGGCGTATCTGCTGGGGCCGTATGAAGTGATGATCGGCATTGAGGACGACAAACCGGAGGCGATTGCGGCGATGAGCGCGGCGTGCGTTAGAACCGGTTACATGGTGTGCCCAATCCCGACCCGCTATCCCAGCGGCAGCGTTAAGCAACTGGTCAGGCTGTTGACCGGTAAGGAAATACCGGTGGACGGATTGCCGGTTGATGTCGGGGTGCAGTGCTTCAACGTCGCCACCGCTTACACCGTGCATCGCGCTGTCAATTTCGGCGAACCGGTGATTTCGCGGATCATCACTGTCACCGGTCAGGTTCATGGGCCTGGCAATTTCGAAGTGTTGATCGGGACTCCTTTTGCGGCGCTGATCGCCCAGTGCGGCGGCTATCGTGAAGGCGTCGAGCGGCTGATTCTGGGTGGGCCCATGATGGGCTTCGCTCTGCACAGCGACGATGCGCCCGTGACCAAGGCCGCTAATTGCCTGCTCGCGGTTGGCCCGGCGGAACTGGCCCCGGAACTCCCCGTGTTGCCCTGCATCCGCTGCGGAGCCTGTATGGATGTCTGTCCGGCGGATTTATTGCCGCAGCAACTTTACTGGCACGCCCGCGCCAAAGAATTTGACCAGGCCCGGGATTGCCACCTGTTTAGCTGTATCGAATGCGGCTGTTGCAGCGTGGTCTGTCCGAGTCATATTCCGCTGGTCCAGTATTACCGCTACGCCAAGAATGAAATCTGGGCGCTGGAGAAGGAAAAACAGCGGGCAGAACAAGCCCGGCAACGCCATCAAGCCCGAATGGAGCGACTGGAGCGCGAGAAGCAGGAGCGGGAGGCCAAGTTGCGGCAGAAAGCGCCGCGAGTGGAAGTGGTGGCGAGTTCCGGCAAGCAGGAAGGCTGAACGATCATGCGCTTTAAAACAGTGACTTCACCACATCTTCATCAGCAAACCGGGGTCAATCAGGTGATGCGCCGGGTGTTGTATGCAATGGTTCCTGGTATTACCGCGCTGGTCTGGTTTTTCGGCTGGGGCATCCTGATTAATCTGGCGCTGGCGACTGTGATGGCCTTGGGCGCGGAAGCGGCGATGTTGGCGGCGCGCAGCAAACCGCTGGCCTTGCACCTTGGCGATTACAGCGCCGTCGTCACGGCCTGGCTACTGGCAGTCGCCTTGCCACCATTGGCCCCGTGGTGGATGACCGTGATCGGCATACTGGCCGCTATTGTCGTCGCCAAACATCTCTATGGTGGGCTGGGCTATAACCCGTTTAACCCGGCGATGATTGGCTATGTCGTGCTGCTAATTTCCTTCCCGCGTGAAATGAGTGCTTGGCTGATTCCGCACGGAATCGGTCAGCCTCACGCGCTCAGTCTGCTGGACACGCTTCAGATCATTTTTGGCGGCGCAGGGAGTCTTCCGATCGATGCGCTGACTGGGGCAACCCCGCTGGATGTATTGCGTACCCAGCTCGGTTTAGGTCAGACCGTCGCCGAAATTCGTAATAGTCCGGTATTCGGGATTGTCGCCGGGCGGGGCTGGGAATGGGCCACAGCCGGTTTTTTGACTGGCGGATTGTGGCTGATCTATACCCGAACTGCCGCTTGGCAGATTCCCGCCGGACTGTTGGGCGGGCTGGCGGTGATGGCCACTGCATTTTATCTGATTGATCCGCAGCATTACGCGCCACCGTGGTTTCATCTCTGGAGCGGTGCAGCGATCTTCGGCGCTTTTTTTATTGCCACCGATCCCGTTACCGCCAGCACTACGCCACGCGGACGACTGATTTACGGTGCAGGGATTGGCATCCTGATTTACCTGATTCGCGGTTTTGGCGGTTATCCTGATGGGGTGGCATTTTCGGTACTGCTCATGAATATCGCCGCGCCGACCATCGACTTGTACACCAGGCCCCGGGTGTTCGGGGAGCGGCAGCCATGAAAACAATCTTGCACAGTATGGGCATGGCCGCGCTGATTCTGACCGGTTTTTCGGTCGTGGGCGCTGGGTTGGTGGCCGTGACCTACACCAGCACCAAGGACATCATTGCCGAGGCGCAGCAAGCGGCTCTGGAAGCCAGCCTGAATCAACTGGTGCCAGCAAATCGCTACAACAATCGGGTCGCTGAAGACACTATTGAAGTGGTCGCGCCGGAGTGGCTGGGTACGGATCAGCCGGTCACGATTTATCGCGCCCGTCAGAATGGCCAGCCGGTGGCCTTATTCGCTACGCCCTATGCACCGGATGGTTATAGTGGGCCGATTCAACTGTTGATTGGCGTTTATGTCGATGGAACATTGGCTGGAGTGCGGGTATTGGCCCATAAGGAAACGCCGGGACTAGGCGATACGATTGAGGAGAAACGCTCGCCATGGATTCTGGCTTTTGCCGGCAAGTCGCTGGGCAATCCACCGCTGGATCGCTGGAAAGTCAAAAAGGATGGCGGGATTTTCGATCAATTCACCGGCGCGACCATTACTCCGCGGGCGGTAGTTAAAGCCACACGCAAGTTTCTGGAGTATGTCCAGAGTCATCAGGAGCAGTTATTTGCTGGAGATATCTTGAAGTGATTTTGTATAAACACTCATGAACGGGCAACACCGAATTAGCGTTGATCCTGCGATCTGATTCCCGTGTAAGCACGAACCCCGTCACCTGCTGAACAGGCTGCAACTCTCATGATTGAAACTGGTTATCAGCAAATTCTTAAAAACGGCGTATGGACCCAGAATACCGGCCTGGTCGCGCTATTAGGTTTATGCCCGCTATTGGCAACCTCGAATTCAGTCGTCAATGGTCTGGGGCTGGGTCTAGCGACGACTCTGGTGTTGCTGATGTGCAATGTCGCTATTTCACTGATTCGCCCTCTGGTGCGTCCAGAAGTGCGGATTCCGGTATTCGTGGTGGTCATCGCTTGTGCGGTCACCGCGGTCGAACTGGCTATGCACGCTTTTTTGCCGGGACTGTATACCGTGCTGGGCATTTTTATCCCGCTGATTGTCACTAATTGTTGCGTGATTGGCCGCGCTGAGGCCTTCGCGTTTAAGAATGGCGTGGCAAAATCGGCAGTGGACGGGATTGCGACCGGACTCGGTTTTCTGCTGGCGCTGGTTTTGCTGGGGGCGATCCGGGAGGTGTTGGGACAAGGAACGCTGTTTGGCCAGGCGGAACTGCTATTCGGCGAGTGGGGAAAATCCCTGACCCTGCATCTGATTCCCGATTATCGCGGGTTTCTTTTGGCGATTCTGCCGCCCGGCGCATTCATCGGTTTGGGTTGCCTGATTGCAGTCAAGAACGTCATTGATGCTCGCACCCAGCGTTCCGCCCGGCTGGTTTTATCGACCTGGCAGCAGAAATTCAACGAAAGCAGTCCGCCGCCGCCTCAATCTACATAAAACAGGATCGTCAAATAATGACAGATACTGCCGGCCAGTACGAACAGAGGCCAGATACGGTGAAAATGCCGAATCTTCTCGTCAAAAAAGTAAGACGCCAGTCCGCCGGCGTAGCAAAAAAACCCTATCCTGCCCTGTACTTTGACACCGCCGCTACGACTCGGGTCGCGCCGGAAGTTGTCGCGGCGATGGTCGAACAGCTTAACAGCGCCGACGGTTATGCTAATCCCTCCTCAACCTCGCATCAACCCGGTCAGGCTGCCGCTGCTATAATTGCCAAGGCGCGTGCTGACATCGCCACTGAGTTGGGTTGCAAGCCTGATGAGGTCATTTTTACGTCCGGCGCAACTGAGGCCAATAACCTGGCGTTGCGAGGCGTGGCCTTGGCTCATGCCGCGCAGGGTCGCCATCTGGTGGTTTCGGCGATCGAACATCCGGCAGTGCTGGCCGGCTGTGACGCCTTGCAACGTGAGGGCTATGCAATCACGCGGGTCGCGCCGAATCGGCAGGGCTGGATTGAACCGGAGGCCGTCGCTCGTGCTTTACGGCCTGAGACATTACTTATTTCCTTGATGCACATTAATAATGAAACCGGGATGAAGCAGCCGCTGGCCGAAGTAGCGGAACTGGCGCTCGAAGCCGGGGTGCTATTCCATGTTGACGCCGCTCAGTCTGCCGGAAAATTTAAAATTGATTTGCAACACGTTCCCATCGATTTTCTGGCATTGTCGGCACATAAATTTCATGGGCCAAAGGGGGTGGGATGTTTAGTGATTCGCAATCGTCGTCGTCTTCGATTGCAACCGCTGCTGTATGGCGGCGGTCAGGAATTTGGCCTGCGTCCTGGCACCTTGGCGACTCATCAAATCATTGGCTTGAGTGCAGCGCTGACCTTGGCGGCGACTCGGCGCGAGGCTGATTTAATTCATATTGCCGGGTTAAAACATCAGTTTCTGGAACAATTGGCGTTGTGCTTGCCGATTCAGGTGCATGGCGATCTGGCACACGGTTCGCCGTATATTGTGAATTTGTCGATTGCCGGGATCAGCAGTGCGGCACTGATCAATCAACTGGCGGAAGAACTGGCGATTGCTTCCGGCTCGGCGTGTTCATCCGGCGCGATTGAACCGTCTCCTGTGTTGCGGGCGATGGGGATTGAAGGCGAATTGCTGTACAGTGCAATCCGGGTCAGTTTTAGCCGCGACCACTCTGCTGTTGAAGTGGCGTTGGCAGTGGATCGAATTGTGGCGGCAGCGCAACGAATGCGAGAGTTGGATCAATGAAATTAAACCCGGAAAAAACCACTTTTGGCCGCCATGAAACCTTTCCGTTGCGTTATGGCTGGTTGACCAAGGGGTTTGCAGCGGTGCAGCAAAACCCCGCAATTTTTAGCCAGCCTGAATCCGCTATGGTGGTTTTAGGAGTGGGACGGAATATGGTGAATGCTATCCAGTATTGGCTACGAGTCACTGGGGTAGTAGATTTTAATGAAGGCCCAGCGATGCCGACGGCTTTGGGTAATGTATTGTTGGGTGCGGCGGGCGATCCTTATTTGGAAGATGAAGCAACATTGTGGATCATTCATTGGCTGATTGCGTCCAATGCTGAATTAGCCACCGGGTTTTTCTGGTTTTTTAACCGATTTACCGCATCGCATTTTCAGGAGTCGGAGGCATTGCAGGCGCTGACTGAGTTTGCTGCTAATGAACTGAATATGCGCCGCGCCCAGACTACGCTGAAATCTGATCTATCGACATTATTGCGAATGTACGCGCCCATTGCCGGCCGTAGTGAGGAGCATCTGGATTCGCCATTGGCGCAGTTGCACTCAGTTGAAGCGCAAACTGGACGGCAATATCGGAGTCTGCGGATGAACCGGCCTTTTTTACCGCCGATTGCGCTGCATTTTGCGTTATTGCAGCGGTTTGCTGCTGAACCACGCCAACCGGCATTACCCATTCGCAGTCTGTTGTCCGGCGGCGGTGACTGGGCGGCGGTAGGAGCCGTTTTCCGGTTAAATGAGGAAGGATTGATGAATCATTTGGCGCGGGTGATCGAGCATTATTCGCAGTGTTATGAGTTGCGCGATACTGCTGGAGTGCATCAGCTTTATTGCGGTGGTGAGGTTGTTGATCCATTGGCGGCATTGCGGGCGCATTATGGGAATGGGGCGTAAGTCGCTTATTGGAGGTATAATAATGGTAATCGTTCACTCCTCCTCGCCCGCCAGCGGGAGATGTGAGTATAGGAATCCGCCTTGAATTGTGGAATTTATCGTAGCACGGACAGGATGCCCGTTCTACATCTACAACCAGTTTAGGATGCTTATATAGCACCGAATTACTTCGACCATTCGGCATATTCCAAGCAAGGTAATTCTGAATTTGGAAGAGGGTATGCCAAAAACCTGTGCTATTAATCTCGACCATGTTCAAACTGTAACCAGGAATAAGGTCGGAACTTTCATAACTACTTTGAGCGATCAACGTATGGATCAAGTTAAAGCGGCGCTCTTTTTTGCTCTCGGTTTTTGAAGTGATGACTATTCAAAGTGTCAAGAGCTTAGCCCAACACATTAAAATCCGCACGGCCTACACCCGTTCGATTAACTTGCCGCGTGATTATCAGACGCTGGAGTTGATTCAGGCGTATGTGCCGACGTCGCGGGCGATTCAGGCGCTTGAACAGATTGCCGCCGGGTTAGGGAAACAGGCCAGTCAACGGGCTTTGGCGTTAATCGGACCCTATGGATCGGGAAAATCGGTCTTTGCACTGTTTTTGGCGGCTTTGTTATCGCCGGCGCGGAGTCCCGCGTATCAGATGGCGATAGCGAATTTGCATGAAGCTAACCCGGTTTTGGCCCGACAGTTTGGGGCGGAACGAATGGGCGAACACGGGTTTTTGCGGGTGCCGGTGAGCGGGATTCCCGATTCGCTGGTTCGGCAATTATTGCTGGCCTTGGCCGGGGCGGCGGAACAACAGCATGAGTTTACCAAAGCCGAAATCGCCGAATTGCGGGCGGCGGCGCAGCCGGGTACGGCATTGGATCAAGTGGTGGCGCTGATTCGCCGGACGCAGCAACTTTGGGCGGTTATGGGCGGTACTGGATTACTGATTGAGATTGATGAGTTAGGCAAGTTTCTGGAGTACGAGTCCTATCATCCGCAGCACCGGGAAATTCATTTACTGCAATTGCTGGCGGAAGTTGCGCATGAGGCGCATTCCGCACCGTTGCATTTAGTGGTGCTGCTACATCAAGCTTTCGAGTATTACAGCTATCGGTTAGGAAAGCATCTAGGTGATGAGTGGCGGAAGGTGCAGGGTCGGTTTAATGCGATTGCTTTTTTGGAGCCGGCTGAACAGTCGCTTCGCATTATTAGTGCGGCATTTGAACCAGGTGAGCCATTGCCGGATCGGGTGATGGCGCAATTGGATCGGTGGCTAATCGTTTTAGCAACGACCGGGGCATTGCCGCCCGGTCTGGATGAATTTGGAGCCAGAAACCGGTTTAGCCGCTGTTATCCGTTGCATCCACTGACCTTGTTGATTCTGCCGGTGCTTTGTCAGAAAATTGCTCAGAATGAACGCACTCTGTTTTCTTATCTGGGCAGTGATGAGGCATTTGGTTTGCAGAGGCGTTTGGCGGGAATGCAATTGGGCGATTGGGTTGAGCCGTGGGAGATTTATGATTATTTTATGCTGAATGGAGCCGGTGGTTTTTCTGATGCGTTGACGGAGCGGCGCTGGGCTGAGGTCATGACGGCGCTGGAACGATTTGGTAGTTCACCGGATGATCCGGCAGTGCGCTTGTTGAAAACCATAGGCTTGCTGAATCTGATTGGGGCACAACGCGGGTTGAAGGCGAGTCTGGTAGTGTTGGAATTACTGTTCGGGGCGGCGGTTAGTGAGTGGCTGGAACTGTTGGAAACGGGATCGATTATTCATTTTCGCCATTACAGTGAGGAGTATCGGGTCTGGCAGGGCAGTGATTTTGATTTGCCCAGTGCGATTCAACAGGTTATGGCGGAACAGGCGGCAGTGCCATTGGTGGATACGCTGAATCAATGGGCACCACTAAAACCGGTGGTGGCCCGCCGGGTGAGTATTGTGACGGGTGCTTTACGTTGTTTTATGCCGGGATTTACTGATGCTGCGCGCTGGTCGGCGTCGCAGAACAATCATCGGGATACAAATGCTCATCTCTCCCCTTTGAAAAAGGGGGGCGGGGGGGATTTAGCAGATTCGTTGCGCTTGTTGTTTTGTCTGGTGGATGAAGCGGAGTTGCCGGTTCTGAACTCGGCATCGCCGCAGACGGTAGTGGCGTTTTGTTCATTTGCCGAGCAGTTGCGTAAGACTGTTGGGGAGTGGCAGGCATTGCAAGAATTGCCAGTGCGTCATGCGGCGGTGCTGAATCATGATCCAGTGGCACAGCGTGAGTATCGTGTTTGGCTGGAACATGCCGAAATCGAGGCGATGCAATTGATTCGGGCGATATTGGATGAGCCGGAGTCACTGCGCTGGTTTTGGGCGGGCGAAGAGCGGGCAGTGCAGAATCGGCGTGATTTGCAGCGGCAGCTTTCGAGTTGGGTTGAGGAGTATTGTTATCCCGAAGCGCCGTTGATTAGCAATGAACTGATTAACTGGGATCGGCCTTCGCCGAGTGCGAATACCGGGCGCAAGCGTTTATTGGTGGCGATGCTGAATGCGGCGGATCAGGACGATTTGGCCATTCAGAAAAGTCCGGCGGAAAAGAGTCTGTATTTGTCATTGTTGAAAGCCAGTGGTTTGCATCGACGCGAGGGTGAACGGTTGGGGTTTTATCCGCCGCCAGAGGCCGATCCCTGCCGGTTTCGCCCAGTTTGGGAGGGCATAGCGCGGGTGTTGGGCAATGGCAGTAAGCGCCAGATCGCGGTGACAGCGCTTTATGCGGTGTTGCGGCAGCCGCCTTATGGGGTCAAACTGGGGGTATTGCCGGTGTTGTTGGCCGCTTATTTATTGGCGCACCGCCGTGAAGTGGCGCTTTATCAGGAGGGTGGTTTTTGTGAGGAGTTGACGCTGGAACAGGTTGAGTTGCTTTGTCGTCGGCCTGAGTTGTTTGCTTTGGAGCGCTTTGAGTTGGGCGGTCTGCGTGGCGAGTTATTTGATCGTTATCTGCGTTCGGTGGTGGGTAAGGTGCGGGAAGACGCTACCCTGTTGGATATTGTCCGGCCACTGGTGCGGTTTGTATCCGGGTTGCCGGAGTATACCCTGCATTGCCGAGGTTTGAGTCGTGAAGCAGAGCGGGTGCGGGCGGAGTTTCAGCAGGCTAAGAGTCCCGGCGTATTGCTGTTTGAGGCGTTGCCAGAGGCATGTGGTATTGCGCCGGCTGATTTTATGGCGGGCGATGCGGCGGTAGTGGAACGGTTTATTTCGCATTTGGTTCAGGTGTTGCGTGAGTTGAAGCAGGCCTATGAGAAATTGCTGGAACGCTGGCAGTCGCTGTTAAATCAGGCTTTTCTCGATGAGTCGATTATCGACTTGGGGCGGTTGCGGTTGGCATTGGTGAAACGTTATGGCGATCTGGATCGGTATACGCCGGATCGGATGGGATTGGGGGCGTTGATTCGGCGGTTGGCGGATGCTGGCTATGCCTCGGATCAGGCGTGGCTGGAGTCGGTGGCGACGTTGTTGGGGAGAATGCCACCGCAGAAGTGGCGAGAAGAAACTCGACTTCAGGCTGAGTTGCGTTTGTATGAAATGGCGGAGAAATTGCGTGATTTGGAGAGGTTGCGGATGGCCGCGCCGGAAGGGAGTCAGGTTGAGGGCGCTTTGTTGGTGAAGATGGTTGATTCGCATCGCGGTGAAATTAGCCGGGTGATTCAGCTTTCGAGTATTCAACGAGAGTCTGCAGCCGTCAGTGCGGCGCAGATTGCCGGTGGAATGATTGAACTGGATGAGTCGGTGCAATGGGCAGTAGTGGCGGCGCTTTTAGAACGGCTTTCGCTTAATTCTAATAAACCACAGGGGGTTAAAAATGACTGATAAACTGCAAGTTAAACCTGTTCGTCATCTGTTGGGGTTGTCTGGGGGGAAAGACAGTTCGGCGCTGGCAATTTATCTACGCGATAAAATACCTGAGATGGAATATTTTTTTGCAGATACCGGCGCTGAGTTGCCGGAGACCTTGGAGTTTGTTGATTTGTTGGAAGATTATCTTGGAAAGCCGATTGTTCGGTTGAATGCCGGGCGGGATTTTGATTATTACCTCAAGTTGCATAATAACTATTTGCCTTCACCTGGACAAAGGTGGTGTACCATTAATCTTAAATTGATTCCATTTGAAAACTTTATTGGTGATGATCACGCAATATCTTACATCGCAATTCGAGCGGATGAACCTGATAGGTCTGGTTATATCTCCAAAAAACTAAACATAAAAACCTGCTTTCCTTTTAAGGATGATGGGCTAATAAAAGATGACATTAAAAATATACTAGAATCTTCTGGTTTGGGGGTTCCAGATTATTATAAATGGAGAAGTCGATCAGGTTGTTATTTTTGTTTTTTTCAAAGACAGGAAGAATGGATTGGATTAAAAAACAATCATCCTGATCTCTTTGATAGGGCTAAAGAATATGAAAAAGTTGACCCGTTATCTGGGAAAAAGTACACATGGAATCAAGCAGGAACGCTCGATGAATTATTATTGAAACCGAGAAAAGAAAAAGCGGTTAAGTTGAAAAAATCTAAAAAACTAATTGATAATATTTTAGATGATGAGAACGATTCTGATGATGGCTGTTTGATTTGCACTCTTTAAAAAATGGAAAATATATCAGATTTATTTGCTAAAGTAAGAGTTTATATTAAGGGAAATAAGCCATTTCTTCACAAGCCTATTTTGCTCATGTATGCTCTTGGACATTGTTATAATAAAAAAGAAAGAATGATCTCTTTTATTTCTATAGATAAAGCGATAAAGCAACTCTTTTTTCAATTCTATCCCTTTGGTTTGGAGGCAAATAACACACATTACCCCTTTGGAAAACTAGAGAATGATAAGTTGTGGGAAGTAGAAAAAAGTGCAGAATTAAAAAGGACCCGTGTCGGACATTTGCTAAGAAGTGAGCTTCTCGAAAAAAACATTCATGGAGGTTTTACTCAACAAGTTTACCAAAAACTTGTGACAGATAAGGGTTTAATTATGACAATCGCAAACCAGATTCTCCAAGATTACTTTCCATTAGAACAGCACGAAGCTCTACGCACGGCTGTTGACTTACCACAAAAAATAACATCGACTTCTGATGAATCTATAGTCCAGGATTTTTCTGGAATCTACCAAAATAAATGGAATGCCGAAGCAATAAGAAAAAGAGAGGATTTTATGGAAACGCAACGAAATGATTTTATTGCCTATGTAAACTCACTTCACAACTTGGGAGCTGATGGTGCTAATGCCTTGGCAGAATCACAAGCCCTTAATCGCTATTTTGTAGAGCTATACGAACCATTCCCATTAGTTGATATTGTTGTGCAAGCATTAACTGATTATCAAGATCGAGTAGTTGTATTAACCGGCCATGCTGGCGATGGAAAGTCGACTGTTGCTTTAGATGTTCTAAAGCAGTTGCGTGGGCTTCCTGCTAATGAACCATTAGCCCATGCGGTCAATGAGCTTGAAATTGTGCAATGGCAAAATAATCACCAATATAAAATAGTTTCTATCGTTAAAGACATGAGTGAACTGACTGCTAAAACTCGCCTGGAATGGATTCAAAAGGCATTCAACCGCAATGAGTCAGGTAGTTGGCTGATTGTTAGCAATACCGGCCCCTTATTAAATACCCTAGCCGAATTTTGCCGTCATATTCCGGGTGATATGGAGAGCCAAATTCTGCAACGGTTAGACCAATCATATAGCGGTGGCGATCTGGATCAGCATACCCTGAGCCAATTTCCTAAAAATCTGGTCATTTTTAATATGGCCCGGTTAGATAATATCGCCATCGGTGCTAAATTGCTAACCCGACTGGTTAACCACTCAGGTTGGCAACAATGCGTTGGGTGTATTGCGGTGCCCACTTGCCCCTTGTTATTAAATCAACAGACATTAAAAGCCGCCAAGGTCACTGTCGAAAATCGGGTGCGCTGGATTTATCAGCGATTAACTACTTATGAACAACGCCTAACTCTGCGACAAATGGTTGCTCATCTTGCCCTGAGTTTAACTGGAGGCATGAGTTGCGAGCAAGCTAAACAACACGTTGCGTTATCCAGTGCCGAAGGAATAGGCAAAGACATTGATGGCTTGGAGCAGATTATTTTTAGCGAAGGATTTTTTGGCTACCGTAAAGGCCAACCTTGGCGCGAGGCTGAAAGCCTGCGGGCAATTGCATTAATCAGGCGGCTGGTTTTTGGTGGGCCAGTGGCTGTCAATTTTGAGCGGCAATTATCGGTTAATACCGGGATAGGTTGGGCGCAATTACCAGAGACGCTTTCTGGCTTAAATCAATGCTGGCAATCTTTAGCCAGTGAATCAGTAGGTGTGCGTTGGCGATTTGCCCAACGCCGCATGATTTACTTGTTTGGGGAATCAACACCCCACGCTGAATCCAGTGCAGCTATTTTCTTGGACAGCTTTTTACAATCACCACACCTGCGTAATTTCGATCAATGGCAATGCGATGGTGGATTTTCAACTTTCAGTGCTACTGAGCAACGTAAATTCTGCAAAGTATGCCTGCGCGTATTACTGGAAATCTTTTCCGGTTTTAGTGCAGGTCAGTTTCAATCTTATCAAGATCGGCTTTACCTAACACTGCGTCGTCCTGACCGGGCAGTAGTTCAGCCAACACAGTTAGTGATTGTAATACTGGGGTTTCATCAGTTTGATCTGTATTATGATCCAATACGCCGGTTACCTTTGTTGCGCTTTAATGAAGGGAAAGTAGTATTGGAATTAACCTTGCCGCTGCTTGACTATATTCAAAGGCGTCATAGTGGAGAACTGGGCAGTGATTTGGCGCGTATTCATTTGGCTCAATTAGAATGGTTTCGTTCTGAGTTGCTGCGGGTGAATCAAAAAAAACAGCAGGATTTAACAGAGATCGGATTATTGCGGGCCGGTATTGATGGACAGGTTCATTTTTACCGGTATTTTCTGGATGAAAAAAATCAGCGATTGGAGCGTGAATAATGACTCAAAAAGACAGCAGTAAAATCGACTTGACTGGAGTATTTACCCGTTTTCCTGCCAGCAGTGAGGAAAGCGAACTCAAAGCGGATAAAACCAATCCAGCCATTCGGCTTTATGGACGACGTTTTTACAAGGATCAAACTCCCGTCGAATATCTAGCAGAATTTCTGCTGGTTTTTGCATCACCGAAAAATGACAAGAATGATAATACTACCAACGGAACTTATCAATTAAGAATTGATACGAATAATGCAAAGATTCCCCGTTATTATCCTCAGGATCGGGTGGCACTAAAACTGTTTGCCTTTTTTCCATCTTCCAAACTGGAAACCCGCCATCCAGTGCATCGTCTAGCTTATTTAGATGCCCTAGAATTAATTAAGGAATGTCTGACTGATTCTACTGATGAAGATAAAAATGAGACCATACGGTTGATTCAGAGTCTGTTTAATGGATTCGTTGGAGTTGCTAAAAATCGTACTTGGGCCACCCATAGCTTTTTACCAGTTTCAACGGTTTTTTTGGCTAGAGAATTAGACTGGTTACAGTCTAAAGCAATAAAAGACTCAGCACTAAAAAATTGGTACGATGCCGACCAGTATTTTACCGGAGATCGCCATAACTTTATGGCTAGAGGTGGTGAACTGCTTTTTCTACAATTAGCTAATTTATTTTCTGAACCTGACGCTCCGCCTGAACTGTTTGAACTTTGTAACCGACTACAGAAAGAATTATATAAAATGCTGGAGGAAGCTATAGGATCAATTGGAGGATTAGTCCGATTCATTGAAAATAAATTGGAAAAATATAAGATAAATTCCATAAAGCCCTATGCAAATTTAGGTTGGGTTCCGTTAGCAAGTTGCACCGAAGCTCTGCTTTTTGCTAAAGAAATGGATAATATTTGTATGTCTACCTTGGGTTCATTAGAAAAACTTGATTTACTACAAACCCTTTGTTGTATGCAAGTTCTGCGCAGTCTTTGTTTTCAAGCGCGTCGGGTTGACAACACAGAAAAACGCACTGTTGGTTTTGTCGGTCAATATTCTTGGATAGTTACTGATCCTGAAGCTAAAATTCATACGCCAATTCATCAAATGGCGCAGAACTCATTTAATGATATAGAAGCTATGCTTTATCGGGTTTTAAGGAAAAAAGAGATTTTAGATCTTAATATAAAATTTAGTGTGGCTGAAGGGGATAAACACGGATTCAAGATTTTCCGTAAAATCGCTAAAGAAATCGGTTTAGTCATTCCAAAAACTGGCAGTGGTCAACGCTTTACTTTGCATCAAGGTTTATTGCGTTTTCTGGTTGCTGCACTCATCAAGCCGGGCGAAAGAATACGCCTGACCCACTTTTATCAGCGAGTTTTTTCCCACTACGGCATTGCGCTTGGTGGACAAGAACTAGCGATTGCTCTAGCGTGGAGTGGCAACGAATCTGGGGGAGAAAGCTATACCATTTCTGCAAATACAGCCTGGATTGAAGAAGCACTACAACAAGGCGGCTTTCTCGTTGAATTATCGGATGCCGTATCCATTGTACATAACCCTGGATAACACCACAGGATAAACATTATGAATCTGTTTGTTGAAAGTCTGGCCAACCACATTAAAAACGAATGGGATCAGGCGCTCACTGCTGCCAACGGAACCCATGAAGTCCGTTTTATTGTTGAAAGCCTTGATCCACACAGCGTATTTAACCTCTTTTCTACCCTCAATGAACATCGGCTTCACTACCTGCAAAACCATAAAATTGAATGCCATTTTCGTGTGGCTTACGGCTTGTGGCAGGATTGGCTCAGGACACAAAATCCTCAACAACTCACCAATGCAATGATAAACCAGCATGGAAGCCAAGCAGCAGAACAACTCCAGCAATGGATTGATAAGGAAGACCGCCTCACCTGGTATCGCAACCGCACTCTCCAGAATGGCAGCGACGGTCTGGTTGTCGTTCTAATTGGTCTCAATCACGCCTCTGACCAAGGTGGGTTAGCCGATTTTCATCAAGTTGACGAACAACGCATCTGGCAAAATCTGCAAAACAACTTCCATCCGTGGATTCGCCGCCTTAACGAGCGACTGGCACTTGAAGCCACCGAAACCGAAATAACCTACCTCAACAGCCTCATCCTTCAACTGTTCCAAATCTGTCCACGCGGCCTTGCCAAACTGGCTAAATTTCTCGAAATGGAAGTCATTGCCGGCAGTCACAATCTCTGCACTATGGATGAACTCATTCAACGCTTCTATGCCAAACTGCCTTTCTGGGGCATTCCCCCACTACTCAGCAATGCTGCAAAAACAACTAAAAACAAGACCAAAAAGCAGACTGAATCCCTCAAAGAGGCTGGAATTTTTATCTCCCACCAGAAGTTTAAAACCCCCGGTGAGCAAAAAAAAGTATGGAGTAAACTTGAACAGGCTTTTGACCAACATAATCTGGAAATTCCAGAATGCACCAGCTCAAAACCACTCTATAGCAACCTTAAAGAATTCAAGGAAACCCTGCGTCTTTTTATCTTTAGCGCCGACGCTACTGCCCGCGAACAATTGCTGCAAACCGACTTAGGGCCGGTGCTAGAGATTCTCAAGAAAAAACCCACGGACCCAAAACCAAAAACAGACAAAGTACAACGCCTGTCAGGTTTTAGTCTCGATATACTGCTACAAGCCCTATGGAAAACCTTGGTCGAATTCAAAGCTCAAGGCAATGGCCAGCCGCTCTTTGAGCGACTCTACCGAATCGATATCACCTTCAAATGCTTTAATCACGACCTCGAAGCCAATGATGAAACTGGTGTTGGCGGTGAACAACAAGCACGCGAATGGCTGCGTGGCTGTCTTGGCGGATTAACCGAATGGATCCAACAAATCGACTGCCGACTACCGATTGACCACGACCAAATTCAGCAACCCCAAGATCAATGGGAACGAGTCATCCCGATCAACCTTGATTTGGACTCAATCACTTTCAGCACCAGCCGTTCAAATCCCCACCTGCAATTTGAAATCCGTATTGAAACTCAAGATGGCACCAACGAACTCAAGCAGCAGTTCCGCTGGGCATTTGGCCCCACTCAAGCCGAACGTGTCCGCCATGCCTGCGCTAAAACGGTCTTGGAGCGGTGGCAAAGCCTAGTTGAAGAAGGATTAATCCTGCCCGCCTTCCAGATACCCACCGTAATAATGACCGCGTTCTATTTTGCTGCTGACCACGATGAAGCCCAGCGTCTTATCAGTCAGGCGCTCACTGAAATGCGACTAACCAATCTGCTCACCGGACTACCCGCCACAGCGACAGACCAGGAACTTCGGCAATCTTTAATTCAGCTCATCGCAACCTATCATCAATGGTTAAAATGTACTGTTGAAGAAGGCTATTACCATGCCATCAGCTACCGCCGCTATAGCCCACTATTACATAGCTACCTTGATTTAGCCAAAAAAGTTCTCGACCCCCAACGACTAGGTAGTACCGAATTACTGCGCCGCTTCTATAAAGCCTTCCTGCTGATTGATGAAAAAGCCCAACCGAATGATCACTATTTAGCTGCCGCCATTGTTTGGGGCCTCAGTCCGCCAATGATTGAACTCACCCAAGCCCGTACCTGCTTTCTACGCGACAGCTTTCCTAAAATTGTTGCCGAACTGGCGCTCAATAAAAACAGCGAAGCGGCGTTTTCCCAACTCCTGAACCTGACCGAAATTCACCGACCATTAGCCGGGCTGGTCATTGATACACAGCGCACCCTATCTGCCGCAATTAAATCCTTTGGGCTGCTTCACTACCTTGGCGCAAAACCTACCGCCGGAAAAAGCCTGGCAGTACAAACCCTGCTACGCGACGAAGAAAGCGATGACGACGAAGACATTGCTGATTTAGTCCGTCCTAGCGAAGAAAGCATCATGGTTGAGCGGGTACTGATGGATTATCAATCGCTCTATCCATTTGCCGAAGACGGACTACGCATTCTAGCGGTACATATTAAAGAACTTGCCACAATATTATCAGGAGTTAATCGGTTTTTAAATAATTATCTGAAACACACTACTAATGATTGGCCGCCTTTTCACTGCGAATTAACCGTCTACTCCACTTCCTCTTCACCCTTGGCAATGGAGAGCAGTTTAGCCGCTTGGTGCAACACCATTACTGAAAATTACCGCGAAAAAGGCCGAGCGCTGATTTTAACCGTTAGTCATCGCTTCGCCATGACCCGTGAACAGATAATCGAATTGATTCACCGGGAACGGCGTCTTTATGACATCGCATTTCTCTTTCATTTTCTCGCCGGCGAACTCACCGGCGAAACTGAACCGGCGCTCCCCTTTGAATTCGACTTTAACACCAACAACATCAGTCCGTTCCCCATCTGCGAATATCCACGCCCCATTCAGCATGGCGACGCTTTCCGCCGTCAAAGCCTGCTAAGTAATCGCCGCCTGCAAATTCAAACCTGCCATGCAGATCTATCAGCCCGCCTGCGTCACTCACAAACCTCCAGCAATGAAAATCTAATTTTCGGCCAGATTGACTACCAGCCGTGGCAATTAGTGGTCGAAGCCCTGCACGGCAAAGCGCAATGGGTAGCCTGTATTGACCCCTTTGTGGACAAACGGCTAATTGGCCGTCACGACCATCATAGCCAACGCAAGATCGTCGGTTTTACTTCCGGCCTCGGTGCCTATGGCGAATTGAATCTGTCGATTTCCACTGAACAGGACACCCTTACCCAACTGACCGTCTTGGTAAGAAACCATTTAGCCAGACTCATGCCCTTTCAACTAAGCGACGGCTTTGAAGCGATGGCCGCTAAAGTCGTCAGCGAGGCCGAGGAAATTATTGGCCTGTCATCACTGCGAGCAGTCGTCGGACAAGGTGAAAAAATTCGGGAAGTCGTCGGATTCGCCGCCATTCGCCGCGCTCTGGCCACACCACCCGCTGTTATGTCGCAACTGCTACCGATTGACGCCCTGTTGCATTGGTTTGCCGGCAATGAAACTACTCAACGCCCTGATTTGCTGCAACTATCGCTAATTCTGCGTGATAACGATTTACCACTGATTCAGGCGGTAGTGATTGAATGCAAATTCGCGCAATACAACCCGGCTCATCTACTCAAGGCCAGCGATCAAGTTCAACAAGGTCTCAGTCATTTGACTCAGCTCTTGATGCCCAATCAACCCGATCTACAGCGAGGCAGTTTTGACCGACGCTATTGGTGGGCGCAATTACAACGGGCGCTGACTTCCCGTTCAGTAGTGACCGGGTCAGAACAAAATCATCGTCAATTAGATCGGGCACTGGAACGTCTGACTCAAGGTTATTATGAAATCGCTTGGCAAGGCGCAATTTTTACCTTCTGGACTGATATCGCGGGCGCAACCCCAGTAATAACCGCTATGTCATTGCCCGCAGGAGTCATTGAATCGTCAATTTGCGTACCCGATCAATTTGCAATTTGGCATATTGCATTAGGTTACGAAGGAGTTACCGCCCTCTTTATCGGCACTCCTCCACCGGAAGCACTAACCTTGGCCGGACCCGCTATCCGGGCAAGAACATCCATCACGGTTGAAAGGGCACCGCCGATAACTACAAAGGCTTCCCTTACCGAACAACTGCTCATAACTTCTCCGCGCCTACCGGAGTTAGAACCATTATTAACTACCCTTCCTGATCCGGTCATCACCATTAACCCTATTGCCCCTTTTATTACTAAAAATTTACCAAAATTTAATCTGGTGCCCATACCCATATCTATACCAATCCCAATCAGCACTATTCCTGAACAGATTTTTATTGGCATGCGCAGTAATGGCGAACCGGTTTATTGGCACTACGGTCACCCCCAATTACTCAATCGTCATTTATTGATTTTTGGCGCAGCGGGTTCTGGAAAAACTTACGGTATTCAATGCTTGCTGACCGAAATGGCTAAACAGCAATTGCACTCAATTATCGTCGATTACACTGACGGTTTTCTGCCGCAACAAATCGAGCCACATTTTAGAGAAATCGTCAAACCGCAAAATCATTTCCTTATTACTGATCAATTGCCATTGAATCCTTTTCGTCGGCAAAAACAGATTATTGATCCCTCCGTCCCGGCCATTGAAGAAAAGCCATTTCAAGTCGCCTCGCGTATCGCCAGCATTTTTACATCCGTCTTTGAAACTATGGGCGATCAGCAATCCTCAGCACTGATTCGGGTATTGGAAGCCGGGATTGAGGAAGACCCGAAATTTTCTCTTGACGGCTTGCTGGCGTTGCTACGCGATGACAGTAGTTATGGTGAAAGTCTGGCCAGCAAACTGGAACCACTGATCCGGTCGCAACCATTCCGGTCCGGTACCGATTCTGCTTGGGAAAGCATGCTCAATAGCGCTGACCACAAGGTACACGTCCTGCAATTAAAAGGATTGGCGCGAGAAATTCAGCGGCTGGTAACTGAATTTGTGCTGTGGGATCTCTATGACTATGTCTGCAACTCCGGCAATAAATATCGTCCGGTTCCGGTGGTACTGGATGAAATTCAGAACCTCGATCATCGTAGTGACTCGCCCATCGACAAAATGCTGCGGGAAGGTCGCAAATTTGGTCTGTCGATGATTCTAGCAACGCAAACGACCAGTCAATTTGATCAGGAACAACGCGACCGGTTATTTCAGGCCGGCCATAAACTGTTTTTTAAACCGGCAACCACTGAAATTGACCGGTTCTCTCAGTTGCTCAGTCAATCTACCGGCATCGCAAAAAGTGAATGGAGTGAGCGACTGGCTAAACTGGAAAAAGGCCAGTGCTGGTCACTGGGATCAGTGAAAACCTCCAGCGGAGGATTGCAGGAAAAAGCCGTACTGGTGTCGATTACTGCGCTTGAACAACGCACATTGGATTGCTGAATGATGACGCCGATGTCCAATAAAACTGAATCGCTACCACTCAATTTCCCCCAAACTTTTTTACCAGAACGACGGTTATTGGCGAAATTATTGCCGTTCGCCGCCAAAAAGGGTAGCGGTGATAAAGAGATAATTAGCGCCGAAACTGGCATTCCAACCGGCAAAAGTACCGGCAAAGTCGATCCCATCATTCGCTATGCACAGGGCATGAATTTAGTCATAGCCAAAAAAGCGGAACGTGGAATCTGGCAGTTGCGCCTGACACACACTGGACAGGTCATCTTGCGAGAAGATGCCTTTCTCAGCGAGCCACAAACCTTATGGTTGCTGCATCTGATGCTATGTCGCCGCTGTGAATTAACGACACCAGCCAGAGGTATTGCTGATGCCTGGTTTGCACTGTTTGGTAATAGCAATTTTCGCTTGGGTCACCGTTTTCATCAGGCCGACTATATCACTTTTATGCAAGATCGACATGGCGATGAAAATAAAGGCTATCTAAAATCGCTCGCTAGTGTGGTCTTGCGTAGCTATCTGGAAGAAAGCTGTCTGGGAAGCCTAGCGGTATTGCAGCAGGAAAAATCGAGGAAAGAGCCGGTGTTTACCCGGCAAAGCGCCTCGACTGAAAAGAGTTTTTTTCCAGTCTATGCTGCTGGATTTTATCAAGTCTGGGATAAACTATTTTCCGGAGAGACGCAACTTGCGCTGACTGATTTTTCTGCACAAAGCGGTTTCTTTAATGTTTTAAGCTGGGATGAAGCCACGGTTATGCGCTGGCTGGAATGGATGGTTGATCAAGGCTTGATTCAGATGGATCGTCATACCGGAACCGCCATGCTGCTGCGTTTATGCGAGACGGAACTCGTGATTGACCAGATTTATGAGGAATTGATTTAGCACCATTACCACTGCATTAATAAAGGAAAGGACTAATGAAGATTAGCGAGCTGGTTCAGTTTCATGCAGAGCGTTTTTTTGAAGGCGCAGTGCAATTGCGCTGGGTGCAGGAACGCGAAATCCAAGCTAACCAGGCCGCCCAAGCCTTCGTATTTCATGGGCCACGTTATCACGGTGCCCATGAAGCCGCCAAGGACGGGATTGAAAGCAGCTACCGCCTTAAAGACAGCGCCAGTCTGGTGCGCGATCTGTTGCAGTCGATTCATCGCGGCTGGCGGGGTGAAGAACAGAATCCCTACTCACTGGTGGTCGCGGGTTATGGTTCTGGCAAATCACACCTGGCTCTGACCTGCGCGATGTTATTAGGTCATCCGCATAACGCTGTAGCGCAACAGATCGTCGCTCATATTGCTCAGGCTGATCCGGCCATCGGTCAGGAAGTACAAGACCTGACCGCTGGATTCACCAAACCAGCATTAGTATTGGCCCTCGATGGCATGGCCGGATTTCATCTTGGTAATGCCCTGATTCAAGCCGTCTTTACTCAATTACGTCGTTATGGCGTTGACGCCAGCGCCATTCGTGATTTATCGCCCCGGTTTCAAACTGCCGAACAGTTTGTTGAACGCAACTTTTCGATTCGCTCCGATCAATTTAACCAGCGCCTGCCAAAATGGACAGCGGCAACTCTTTGCGCTGCCCTGCAAAATAATGATGAAACTGTTTATGCCGAAGTTGACGCTATTTATCACCAGGCGAATGGTTCACCCATTCCAGTGACTGGGCTGGAATCAGCACAAGAATTAATCAACACCTTATGCGATGTATATTGCGGTGCGAATGGCGCATTTTCCAGTGTCGTGATCCTGTTTGACGAATTAGGGCGCTATCTGGAATATGCTGCCGAAAAGCCACAACTAGCAGGTGATGCCGCATTACAACAGATTTTTCAGGGTGTCCAGGATAATAGCAACAAGGTTCGCCTGATCGGTTTTATTCAATATGAGTTAAAAGCCTATCTCAAACGCTTCAGCAGTGCCGATCTCCGACAATTGCAACGCTACATTACCCGGTTTGAGGCTGCAGAAAAGTGGTATCTCTCGACTAATCTGGAAACCCTGTTTGCCCACATGATTGGCAAGGATGAAACCATTTTGGCACCGCTTTGGCACCAAACCAACGCCCATCATCATCACCAATTAAGCTGGCAGCGAATGCAGCAAACCCTGCCCGGATTTCAGCGTTTTCCGGTTTGGAATGAACCGGATCGATTTTCGCAAGTGATTACTCAAGGCTGTTGGCCACTGCATCCATTGGCAACCTGGTTTCTCACTCGGCAACGTGATGTGGTGCAATCACGATCGGCACTGACTTTTATCAAAGACATCATTGCCCGCATCAGCACTGAAGAAGCGGTAACTGCGGGACGCTTGCGGCAAGTAAGCGCTGCTGAACTGGCGCTGCACAGTCTGTTGCCGGAGATGATCGCGGCTGAACGGGAAACGGGCGCTACGGTCGCCGAAACTTTGCAACTGCTATTGGAAAAATTTCAGGCCCATTTAAGTCATGCCCAGCGATTAGCACTAACCGGCGTCGCTATTATCGAAAAGATGCGGGTTGGCAAACAAAATCAGGACACGATGAACGGGTTGCTCAGTGAAGCAACCGCGCTGGACAGTGAATCGCTGCATTCCGCATTACAGGGGCTAAACCGGGAATTAGGGGCGCTGGAGTGGAATGCGGATCTCGGCCAATATGAACTGATCGCGGATGCCTTAACTCGCGGCCAATTCCAGCAATGGCTTCGCCTTCGTCAACAAGGATTGACTGTCGATGCGATTCGTGATTTGTTTATTCGGCGTGGGGCAAAAGACAGCGAACTAGGCGCTATTGACACTGATTTTGGTCAATCCCGCGATATTCGGACCCTGGATTGGCGGTTTGAGGCGCAATGCGCCCATTGTGGCACCATCGATCCCTTGATTCGCCGGGCTTTTCAGCAATGGGAACAGGCTATTTCTCCAAAAGAGGCTAAAGGCCAGTTGATTTACCTGTATCTGCATCCCGACGACGACACTACCGTAATAGACGCTACGATTCGTGCCCGGCTGCAACAGGAATTGCAAAGAACCGGTTATGCCAGTGCGCCAATCTGGATTATTGGTATAGCGGATCATCAAGGGAGCATGGCGGATCATCTCGGTCGCTTGCAGTTGTTTGAAGAGCAGATTGCGGCTGAAGATCGGGAACGATTTCGTCGTTTTATCCCGGAAGAAACCACCCGTAGTCGTCAAGCACTCAAAGAAATCACTCAGAACCTGATTAAAGAACATTTACACTGGGTCGCCGGATTCCCGGAAGCACCCGCCGGACGATTGAAGCAGATTGGAACGGCTATTTTTGCCCAAATTTATCCACAAGCGTTGCCCTTTCCATTCGACGGTTTTGCTACTGCCGCCGGTGCCGGAATGACCGACTGCGTCCAGTTGACCCGCGACCTGGTAATGCGGCAGGTTGATGGCGCGTGGGTATCAGCACAAAAACCCCGGGTGCAAAACCGGGTTGATTCTTTGCTCGTCAAGAGCTGGAAAGCATTGCGCTCTTCCGGCCAGTTGACTGAACCGGGTGAATCGTCCGTGCAAACGATTTATCAGCACTTGCAGCAACGCCACCAGAATCAACCACACACTACGCTCTGGAGTTCCTGTCAGTCACTGCTGCGTCCTCCTTATGGCATGAACACCGCATCAGCAGGTTTATTATTGGCGCTATTGATCGGCATCAGCCATCCCCCTCGCCGGATTGAATATGACGGCGAAATGATCGCCCCAGCGGATTGGATTAATGAGGCATTCCCCAATCAGCGTAGCCAGTCGCTGGACCGGAAGGTGCTTGAAAATAGTACGCTGCGTTTCCTGTCTGAAAATAGTGAACAACGGTGGCGTAGTCTATTCAACCGTTGGGAAGCTGAAACCCGTTATCGGCAGAAAGTAGAACTGGCCCATGAAGCGGCAAGGCTGCGTAAAATCGATCCACTCCCGGAAAATCTGGAAGGCAATTACAACTATCTCCGTGACAAAACCAACGAGGCATTGATCCACTTGCGTGAAATACGTTCCCACTTGGACCTGTTGGAACGCAATATCGAAACTGCGGAACGGCAGAATAACTTGATCTGGATATTAAAGACCGCTTCCCTGTTATATCAACAACAAAAAGAGTTGCAAAGTAAATCCTGCTGGCCAGACGAATATGTCAATGACTGTGAAACATTGCTGACCGAAATCCGCCAGTTTATCAGTCCGCGTCTGGCCGAATGGATACCGCGTCAGAGTTGTAATAACATCGCGCAAGTTATTGAATTCAAAACCAGAATGGATAAAGCGGTGAGGCGTTGTAACGAACTGGGCTTTGCGCGTGAAGCGAAGGCACTGGAACAACATGCGCAGGCAGTTAGTTTGCAAATTGAAGAGCGCCAGCGCTTTATATTAACCCTTGACGAAAGCGACAACTATCCACAGCAGCCCGCGCCAACCGAATCAACCCTGGTCCGACAGTTACGCGATGATCTTGCCAAAGGCGATATGCTGATTAAGGGCGTTCGGGCAGCAAGTAATGCCCTCAAACCCGCCGAAATGAAAGCCCGGATTGAAGCCATTGACCAGCGTAAACAACAATTGAATGCCCTGCTCAAACGACAGCGCGATACTTTGAGCGACTTATATAAAGCGGCTCCGACCACACTTGAATTATTACGCGGGGCCATAGCAACGGCACAACGACTGCGCCCTATTTTTGCTGGTGCGGCTGATGAACGGGAATTAAGTGAATTAGCGATTCAACTGGAACGCATTGAAGCCGCCATCTCGGCTTGGCCCATCGGTGAACTCAGCCTGGATCGGCTCATTGAATTGCTTCAGCAGCAGCTTGAAAAACAGCTTGCTGAACTGAACGAGTTTCTGGCAGAACAGGAGATTGATCCCGCATGGATCATGCGGACGGTTTTTCAGGGATTAGTCAATGAGCGCATTGCGATAGCGCAGCGACGGTCGGCGGATTGGCTGGCCCCGCGTCTGGCATTGGCCGGACAAATTGACCAACTGGATCGAGATCATTGCACTGCATTTGAGCGGGAATTACAGGACGCCCCCGGTTATTTAGCAGTAGCGGATCGTGCCCAAATTGAGCAATTACTTAATGCCGTGCAGCAGCGGTGTTTGTTACTTAAAGAACAGGCCCGGCAGGCGCGGATAGTGGCCTGGCAACAACTGTTTCTAAGCCTTGGTGACATCAGCGACCTGGAGAAATATAAAATCGGGCAACTGCTAAGACAACTGGATAATCCGCCGGATGCATTGCGGTCAGCGGAGCAGGCTATGATGCAACCCTTGCGCGAACGATTAACGGCTCATCTGGATCAAATCAGCATCGATGAGTTGATCTATCGCATTGATCAATTACCGCAAGAACAACAGCGTCAGTTGTTGAATCGGCTACTGGAACGGTTGAAATAGCCGCCGCCTGGCTACCTGCGCCACTCACCGCAGCGAGTCGATCATGGCAACTCCTCCCGGAAAAACCGTCGGTCAACGCACCTACCTTCATATTGAAGCTGCCTCGGCTTTGACTGTCGCTGAGACTGCCGGTTTGCTCGACGCCGAACGCCTGGCTGGAGTGCAACGGGCAGAACATTACAACCTGATCCGAATGGACGCGGACGGATCGCAGATCGCCCTGCTCAACTACCCGGAGTTTTTTGACCAACCCTTCCCGGCCCTGCGCGAAAGCTGGCGGGTCAATCTGGCCGCCGGTACGATCAGCTACCGCAGTTACGCCGGCTCGCTCAACCCGCCGATCCTGCACCGTAAAGAACTATTGTTGCCCGATGATCACCCACGCAGGACTGAATACGCCGCGCTGACCGCTGCTGCCGAGTCGATTGGCCTGTTCGACCAGCCCACCCGGATTGGTTACCAGCGCCAATGGCGGGCGCTGGTGCAGGAGCGCGGCTACCGGATCGCCGGCCATAGCCTGTTACCGCTGGGCAACGATCAAACCAGCGGCGATGAATCCCCCCGCGATCCACTGTTGCCCGCCGGTTGGCAAGCGGCACGGCATCTGACGGCGCTGGTGCGCTACAACTTTTCGGCCCCGGTGCAAACCCTCGCCCGCTACGGCTTTCTCGACGGCCAGTTTTCACTGTTCGATTACGGCTGCGGGCGGGGCGACGACCTGCGCGGCCTGCGCGAAAACGGCTTGAACGTCGCCGGCTGGGACCCCTATTACGCCCCGGATCAGCCGTTGCAGATCGCCGATCTGGTCAATCTCGGCTTCGTCATCAACGTCATCGAAGACCACGATGAGCGGCTGGAGGCATTGATCCGCGCCTGGTCGCTGGCAGAGCGCCTGCTGGTGGTGGCAGTGATGCTGGCCAACCAGAACGATCCGCGTGGAGAGGATTTTCGCGACGGCGTACTGACTCAACGCGGCACCTTCCAGAAGTACTACAGCCAGACCGAAATCAAGACATTTATCGCCGCCGCGCTCGATCAGGAGCCGATCCCGGTTGCGCCGGGGGTGCTGTACGTCTTCCGCGACCCGGAGGTCGAGCAGCGCTTTCTGCTGGATCAGTGCCGTAGCCGCCGCAACCGGCTGGCCCTTCCCTCTACCCGGGAACGCCCAGTCCCACCACTGCGCGACCGGGCGGCGGAACGCTATGCCCAGTATCAGCAACCGCTGGAACAACTCTGGAACCGGTATCTGAGCCTGGGGCGCCGCCCGGACCTGAGCGAAATCGCCGATCCGCTCCCGCTGATCGAAGGTTTTGGCTCGCTCAACCGGGCCTTCCGCTTCCTTGAAATCCGTCAGGAACCCGCCGAACTGGCGCAAGCCCGCCACTCCCGGATCGCCGATCTGGAGGTCTATTTCGCGCTGACCCGGTTCGAGCGGCGCAAGCCCTACACCCACCCGGAACGTGGTCTGCAACGCGACATCAAAGCCTTCTTCGGCGATTACCCCACCGCTCAGGCCGCCGCGCAGGAACGGCTGTTCCAAATCGCCGATCCGGACGCGCTCGCCCAGGCCTGTCAATTTGCGGCGGAGCGTGGCTTGGGCTGGCTGGAAGCGGGCCGGTCGCTGCAATTGCACACCAGTCTGGTCGATCAACTGCCCTCGTTGCTGCGGATTTACGTTGGCTGCGCCGCGGCGCTGTATGGCGATTATCGCAACGCCGATCTGGTCAAAATCCACATGGCTTCAGGCAAGGTCAGTCTGCTGCGCTATACCGATTTTGAGAACCAGCCGCTACCCCGGATGATCGAACGGGTCAAGATCAAACTGCGCGAACAACGGATCGACTATTTCGCTTACGGCGACCGCTACGAATCGCCGTTTCTCTATCACAAGTCACGCTATATCAACGAGGAATTTCCGCACTACCCGGAACAACGGGCCTTCGAGGCGGCGCTGGATCAAGTGGAGCGATTCGACTGGGCGGGCTATGGGCCCTCGCCGGGCGAACTGCTGAACACCCTGGCCCGGCAACGCCGAACGGTCGAGGGCTTTGCGCTCAACCGCTCGACGACTATTCCAGCGCTGGATGATCCTTGTGGCAGGTATCTGAGCTTTCGCCAACTCATTGAATGCGGCGAAACCCAGGCGGAAACTGGCCTTGCCAATCTGCCCCGGGAACCGGAAAGTTATAATGCCCTGCTGGATTTGGCCCTGAACGTGCTGGACCCGGTGATCGATTACTTCGGCATGATCCGGCTGAGTTATGGCTTCTGTTCACTGCCGCTGGCCCGGCGGATTCCC
>CAIRMO010000089.1 GCA_903879705.1 uncultured Candidatus Competibacteraceae bacterium
CGATTAAGTAAAGATTATGAGCGGAAACCTACCTCCAGTCAAAGTCATGTTTATGTGGCTTCGATCCGATTAATGTTGCGGAGAATTTTTAAAGAACGCACTAAAAAACTAGCCGAAAGTGCTAAGAAGTTAGCTAAAAGCATAGCATTATTACCAGCAACTGCTTCTGTAGAAGCTTAGGAGAAAAGAGTTTTTCGACAGTCTCTGAAGCGGATCTCGCCACGCTGGACATGCTTCATTCACCATGATCGTCGTCAGCAATACCTCGCCCATCATTAACTTGGCCTGCGTCGGGCAACTCGAACTACTGGGCCAAATTTATGGAGCGATTACGATCCCGGAAGCGGTCTTTGCTGAAATCGCTGTCAATGGCATGGGTCAACTTGGCGCTGAAGACGTACCACGCCTGCCTTGGATCATCAGGCATCAGGTCACTCAACACCCTCTGGTTAAGTCGTTGTAGCCCGGATGAAGCGAAGCGAAATCCGGGGCGTGCTGGATTCCGCTACGCTCCATCCAGGCTACGAGTGGCCCGAATTGCGCGAAAAGCCTCGGCCTGAAGGCCGGGGCTTGCGGCACCCAAAAAAGGTCAGCTTTTAGCCTTCCCCAGCCGCTGCCCCATTTTCACCGCTGCTCCAGCCCGCAATTCCGTTCCCCAGCGCACTGTATTCGGGCCGAACAGCAGAATCACGGTGGAACCCATGTTGAACCGGCCCAGTTCCGCACCCTTGTCCAGTCGTATCGCGCCCTCGCCATTGGCCGGATAACTCCAGTGGCAGATCGAAGTTCCCAGTGGCGGGGTGATCGCGCCAGCCCACACGGTTTCAATCGAGGCGACGTTAATCGCGCCCACCAGCACCAGCCCCATCGGTCCAGCCGGGGTATCAAACAGCGTCACCACCCGTTCATTGCGGGCGAATAATTCCGGCACCATCCGCGTGGTCAACGGCGAGACGCTGAACAGCGTGCCGGGAATATGCACCATCTCCCGCAACTGCCCGGCCAGCGGCAGATGAATCCGGTGGTAATCGCGGGGCGACAGGTACCAGGTAGCAAAGCTCCCGCCCTGAAATGACTGGGCTCGCTCCGGATCGCCGCCCAGCAGAGCGGTCAGTGAAAAACTCCGATCCTTGGCTTGCAGCAGAGTATCGGCGTCAGCCTTGCCGATCTGGCTGATGGTGCCATCCACCGGACAACAGACCACCCGGTCGCCCGGCGCAATGGGCCGCGCTCCCGGCTTGAGGGCGCGAGTAAAAAAAGCATTGAAGTCGGGATAGGCCCGCAGATCCGGCTCCAGCGCTTCGGCTGGATTGACCTGGTAATGCTGGGCGAACCAGCGAATCAGCCGATCCTTGAGCCACCGGGTTTTCACCCGGGTCAGCCGGTAGGTCAGCCGGGTCAGCAATCGTTGCGGCAACAGGTATTGCGGCAGGTTGCGAAAATGATCCTTGAATAACACGGGAACGTCGGGAGTGGCAGTTGGGCGCATGGCGGAAGAATAGCGGCAATGGATCGGGGGATCAGGGCTTGGAAGCATACCCGTCCCGGCCCTGAAACGGTAGAATGTCCCGGTTATCTGTTCCCCCGCACTAATCTGAAGGAGCTGTTATGTCCGCTCTGATTGATCCGAATGATCCCGCCCTGCAACCGATGAGTCCCCCGAATCTGCCGCTGGCCGGCAAAAAGGCGCTGGTGGTCGGCGTCGCTAACAAGGATTCCATCGCTTATGGCTGCGCCCGTGCCTTCCGCTCGTTCGGGGCCGAGGTAGCGATGACCTATCTAAATGAGAAGACCCGCCCCTATACCCAGATTCTGGCCGATGCGCTGCAAGTGCCGCCGGAACTCTATTTGCCCTGCGATGTGCGCGAACCCGGCCAGGTCGAGGCCGTGTTCGGGGCCATCGAAAAACACTGGGGCAAGCTGAATATCCTGTTGCACTCGATTGCGTTCAGTCCCCGCGAAGACTTGCATGGCCGGGTCACCGACTGCTCGCTGAGCGGGTTCCTGTCGACGATGGAAGTGTCGGCCTGGTCGTTTATCCGCATGGTGCATCTGGCTGAAGCCTTGTTGGAAAAGGAAGGCGGAGCGGCATTTACCCTCAGCTACTTTGGCGGTGAAAAGGTGGTCCCGCATTATGGGATTATGGGAGCCGCCAAGTCGGCGCTGGAAACCGCCGCCAAATACATGGCCGCCGAACTCGGGCCGAAGGGCATCCGGGTGAACATCATTTCGCCGGGGCCGGTCATGACCCGCGCCGCGTCCGGCATCGACCGCTTCGATGAATTACTGGATCGCACCAAGGAACGCGCTCCGACCCATTCGCTAGTGACTCCGGATCAGGTCGGGACCGCTACTGCCGCGCTGGCTTGCGACTTCGCCCGCATCGTTACCGGTGAAGTGCTGTACATGGACGGCGGCTACAACATCATGGGTGCTTGAATCCGATCTGCGACCTCCGACCTCCGACCCCGATGACCGACCACGACGACCTTCTTCCCTATCTGCGGACGATCCGCGACCTGATCCGCTGGGGGGCCAGCCGGATGAACGAGGCGGGTCTGCACTTCGGCCACGGCGTCGACAACGCCATTGACGAAGCGGCGGCGCTGGTGTTGCATGCGTTGCATTTGCCGCCGGATTTGCACACCGAGTACATGCAAGCGCGCCTGACGCCGCCCGAACAGCAGGCCGCATTACATCTGCTGGAACGGCGCATTACCGAGCGCAAGCCGGCCGCCTATCTGACTCATCGCGCCTGGTTCATGGGCTTGCCGTTCTATGTCGATGAGCGGGTGCTGGTGCCGCGCTCGCCGCTGGCGGAGCTGATCGAGCGCCATTTCTCACCGTGGTTGCCGGACAGTCGCAAGATCGAGCGCATTCTCGACCTGGGAACCGGCAGTGGCTGCATCGGCATCGCCTGTGCGTATGCGTTTCCGGATGCCCAGGTCGACCTGGCGGATATTTCCACCGAAGCGCTAGAGGTCGTGCGGCGCAACGTCGCCAATCATGATCTCGAAGATCAGGTCGAGGTCATCCAGTCCGATCTGTTCTCGGCGCTGAAGGGTCGCCGTTACGACCTCATCATCAGCAACCCGCCTTATGTCAGTCTTTCAGAACTGGCTACCCTGCCGGATGAATACCAGCACGAACCCCGGCTGGGTCTGGTGGCCGGCGAAGAAGGGTTGGACGTGGTGGTGGAAATCCTGCGCGAGGTCGCCGATTATCTGAAACGCGACGGGCTGTTGATCGTCGAGGTGGGCGATGCCCAGTACGCGCTGTGCGAGGCGCTCCCGGAAGTGCCGTTTACCTGGCTGGAGTTCGAGCGTGGCGGGCAGGGCGTGTTTCTGCTGAATGCCGCGCAAGTTCGCCGGCTGTGAGTTTTGCGAGATCGCTGACATGGATACCACCCTCATTTTCGATCCGGCGCTGATTGGCAAATATGACAGGGCCGGCCCGCGTTATACCTCGTACCCGACTGCGGTACAGTTTCATGACGGTTTCGGTGAGGCGGATTACCGGCAAGAAGCGCAGGCCGGCAATGCCGCGGGTAAGCCCTTGTCGTTGTATCTGCACATTCCATTCTGCGACACGGTCTGCTTTTACTGCGCCTGCAACAAGATTATTACCAAAAATCGCCGTCACGCTGCGCCCTATCTCGATCATCTGCATCAGGAAATGGCGTTGCAGGGCGCGTTATTTGACCGATCCCGGCCAGTGACGCAATTGCATTGGGGCGGTGGTACGCCTACGTTTGTCAGCGCCGCGGAAATGCGCGAGTTAATGGAGATCACCGGCGAACATTTCCAGTTGCTGGATGATGATCGGGGCGAATACTCGATTGAAGTGGATCCGCGTGAAACCGATGAACGCACGGTTGGCCTATTACGCGAACTGGGGTTTAACCGGCTGAGTCTGGGAGTGCAGGATTTTGATCCGGAGGTGCAGAAAGCGGTGAACCGAATTCAGTCGCGGGAGATCACGCTGCGCGTCATGGCTGCCGCCCGCAGCGAGGGTTTTAAGTCGATTAGTGTGGATTTGATTTACGGCCTGCCCTTGCAAAGCGTCGCCAGTTTTAGTCGCACAGTGGATCAGATCATTGCCCAGAATCCGGATCGGATTTCGGTGTTCAATTACGCCCATTTGCCGGAATTGTTCAAAACCCAGCGTCAGATTGACGCCAGCGCCTTGCCAACGCCAGCGGTCAAACTGGAGATTCTGAAAACCGTGATTGAGCAATTGACCGCTGCCGGCTATGTCTATATCGGCATGGATCATTTCGCCAAACCGGCGGATGAATTAACCTTGGCGCAGCAGGCGGGGACGCTGTATCGCAATTTTCAGGGTTACAGCACTCATGCCGACTGTGATTTGATTGGCTTGGGCGCGACTTCCATCAGCATGGTCGGCGACAGCTACAGCCAGAATCTGAAAACGCTGGAAGAGTATTACGCCCGGATTGACGAGGGAAAACTGGCGGTGTTTCGCGGAGTGCGGCTGGATGCGGATGATCGGTTACGGCGGGCCGTGATTACCGCGCTGATTTGTCATTTCACCCTGGAATTTGCCGCGATTGAGCAGCCATTCAATATCCGGTTCGGTGATTATTTTGCAACGGAACTGGCGGAGTTGACAGATATGCAGGCGGATGGATTATTGACCGTGGATGCCGCCCGCATTCGAGTATTGCCGCCGGGCCGATTATTGATCCGCAATATCTGTATGGCATTTGACCGCTATCTGCGTGAGCAAAAGCAGCAGCGGTTTTCTCGCGTGATTTGAAGGGCGACGCTATTCGGTTGCCGATAGCGCCGTTAAAACCGGTTGCCAGCCTGTCTCATCGGGCGCAGCGGTAAACCCGGCGGCCACGCCCAAGCCTACGACCGCCAGCAGCCTCTCCTCCCGATACAGCAGCGGCAACCGTTCCCGCGCCCACGGCGGAATGCCAGCCTCCTGCAACAACTTCTTCAACTCCTGACTGTGGTGACGCCCGACCGGCTGGAAGTGTTCGCCACCCTGGCGAAAACGGACGGTCAGCGTAGTGTCGATCAGCGCAATGGCGCTCAAACCCGCCCCCACCGTTTTCTGCCACTGCAAACGACCGATGCCCGGCAAAGTGAGCGGCGGCCACTCATCGCCAGCCTTGGATTGCCAGCCGAATGACTGACCGGGATCGTGAGCGAGAAGCGGCGGCATGGCGTACAGCGCATCCCGATAACGCCGGACTTCGCCGCCGGGCCAGCGGATCCAGGGTTGCCGGTCGCGGCCCGCCGTCAGTACATCGTGAAGCAGGCGCACCAATTGCCGGGCGGTGGGGACTGGCAGATTCAACCGCCGCAGCCAGCGCCGCACCAGATTTCGCTGCCGCAATTCACTCAACTCGCGCAAGGCCGGGAGCTGGAGACCATCCGGGCGAGTCATCACGACCCGGACCAGATCGGCGTCGGCCTCGGCATCCAGCCAGTCGGCAGTTTCGGCGCACCATTGAGCGGAACGGGCCAGGGTGCGGGTTGCCGCCGGCCAGCGTTCCCGGAGCAGCGGCAAGATGTGGTGGCGGAGATAATTGCGGTCGAAATCGGAGTCGGCGTTGCTGGCGTCCTCGATCCAGCGCAACCCGTGAGTGCGGGCATAGGCCAGCAGGTCGGCGCGGTCGATGTCCAACACGGGTCGCAACAGCCAGCCCCGACCAAGCCGGGCCGCCGCGGGCATCGCTGCCCGCCCATGCGGCCCCGCACCGCGTAACCATTGCAGCAACACGGTTTCGGCTTGATCGTCGCGGTGGTGGGCAGTGAGCAGAGCGGCATCGGCAGCCAGTCCAGCGGCGAAAGCGGTATACCGGGCACGGCGAGCAGCGGCTTCGGGACTTTCACCGGGTTGCGGCTGCGCATTGACCCGCAACGCCCGAAACGGGATGTTCAACTCATGGCAACGGTCGGCGCATTGTTCACCCCAGGCCGCCGAAGCCGGTTGCAACCCATGATCGATATAGACCGCTTCCAGGGTTCGTTCTGGCCAATAGGAACGGTGAGAGGCCAGCAGATGCAGCAGAACGTGAGAATCCACCCCGCCGCTATAGCCCACGATCAGCCGGCGAACCTCGGGATAGCGGTCAAGTAGCGTCGTGATGCGATTCAGGATCAGGTTAGGAGTTGAGACCGCGGTATTCATATGGTTTAGGCCTGTTCAAAAATAGACGCCTGATTCTAATACCGTTTCTCAATAGATTTTATGATTCAGCCAGGGCGGGTTACGCTACGCTAACCCGCCCTACCCGCTAACCGCTCGCTTCCTGGAAATACGAAAACCTACTGGGAAACGGTATAAATGGCAGAAGCGGAGAGCGATGTACGCTTGCACTGACCTGTTTATTTTGATATTTGGTGGATCCGACCGCCCTTATTCCCTTGGAAACTTTACCTCGGAAATCCGCTGCCATGACTCAAGACCCGCCGCAAATGACCTTGGAGAATGACCGATGAGCGCCACCTGCGAAGTGACCTCTCAACCGATGGAAGGCGCTCAACTCGGTTTTTTCGAGCGCTATCTGACCCTGTGGGTGGCGTTGTGCATCATCGCCGGCATCGTCCTGGGTCACTTCCTCCCCGGCGTATTTCAGACCATCGGCAAGCTGGAAATCGCGCAGGTTAACCTGCCGGTAGCCGTGCTGATCTGGCTGATGATCATCCCGATGCTGATCAAGATCGATTTCGCCGCGCTGCGCGAGGTGGGCCAATACTGGCGGGGAATCGGCGTCACCTTATTCATCAACTGGGGCGTCAAACCGTTCTCGATGGCGTTATTAGGCTGGCTGTTTATCGGCAAACTTTTTGCGCCGCTGCTACCCGTTGATCAGATTGAATCCTACATCGCCGGACTGATCCTGCTGGCCGCTGCGCCCTGCACCGCAATGGTGTTTGTGTGGAGCAATCTGACCAAGGGCGAGCCGCACTTCACCCTGACCCAGGTGGCGTTGAACGACGTGATCATGGTGTTCGCTTTCGGCCCCATCGTCGGCCTGTTACTGGGGCTGACCTCGATTGTGGTGCCGTGGGAAACCCTGTTCCTGTCGGTGGTGTTGTATATCGTCATTCCCCTGATCATTGCCCAAATCGTGCGCGGCATCGTGCTGAAATCCCGGGGTTCAGCGGGATTAGCGCGGCTATTGGACATCCTCGGCCCGACCTCGCTGTTTGCACTATTGACGACGCTGGTGTTGCTGTTCGGTTTCCAGGGCAAGCAAATCGTGGCACAACCGCTGGTCATTCTGCTACTGGCGATTCCGATTCTGTTTCAGGTGTTTTTTAATGCCGGGCTGGCCTACTGGTTAAGAGACTGTCTAAAAACTAAGATATTGAATTTCAATAGCTTTTCTGTAAAATAAAGGGGTAAAAGCGGGTTGTAATAAAAAATTATTTTAAGCGCAAAAATTCTATTCGAGGTGATGTATGCCATGGCCAAAAGAAG
>CAIRMO010000090.1 GCA_903879705.1 uncultured Candidatus Competibacteraceae bacterium
AAAACAGGGTGATGATTATTAGAATTAATTAGGCGTTTTTGAACGCTTTGGGATTCTTTTATTCTTTTTTATTGGACTATCCTAAAGCCGCTAATTGATCCGCTTAAAATCAGCCTAAATACAGAGACCGGGAATTGCTGGGCTTGCACCGCCTCGTCCAGTCCGGCAAGGGCTAACCGGATGCGCCCAGGATCAGCGCCCGGCGCAACGACAAAGTCATATTCCAGTTGCCGTTGATTGCCGTAATAAATCAAATCAATTCCGGGATAAACACTCTGTAATTGCACCTTGGCGTAAGTGGCGACGCCAATTTGCCATTGATCGGGGTCATTCCCCCGGTAGTAATTGATCCGGGTCACCAAGGCGTCCAGACCGTTGATCCCCGGTTGAGAATTGGCGTCCAGCAACCGCATCCGCAGCGTCGAAAGTTTGACGGCTGCCGGTTCCTGCTCGGCAACTGACCGGGTGCGGAAGTTGAAAACCGCCTCGTCAGGCGTCAGGAACAGGGTGTAGCCAAGCCCACGAGAGACAAAGCGCACCTGCGGATCGGTTTGTCCCTGATTGGCTTCAAAGATCAGCGGCAACTTGGCAAAAGCGGCATTGATTGGGGTCCTGGCCACCGCCAGATCGGGCGACATTGCCGCTGTCGGGGACGTCAAGGAAGCGACGGAGGCTGTTGCCGACCAACGCGCCATCTGCTCTGTCAGTAGCCCTGCGGCTAACGCCATAATGGCCAACAGGCTGCTCCATAAGGCGGTTCTGCGCCATCCTGCCAATCTCGTCTGCTGCGGTTTCATGCCATTTTCTCCAGGAATTGAAAGCGCCAGCCGCGTTGCAATGATCGCGCCACATTGCCATTCAGGGATGACCAGAAATCGGGGCCGAGAGACTTGGGTGGATGCAGCTACGGCAAATGCGGCCGTTCCAGATACTCGTGCGATTGCATTTCCTGCAAGCGGCTGACGGTACGCTGGAACTCAAACTTCAGCCGCTCGCCCCCGTACAATTCCAATGGCGGAGCGGCAGCGGACAGGATCAACTTCACTCCCCGGTCATAAAATTCATCCACCAGATTGATTAAGCGTCGCGCCTGATTTTCCATCTGCCAGTCCATCACCGGCAGGTTGGAAATCAGCACGGTGTGAAAGCAGCGGGCGATTTCGATGTAGTCATTAGTGCCGCGCGGCCCGTCGCAAATCGCCCGGAAGTTGAACCAGACCACGCCATCCGCTTCACCCAGGGTTGGAATAAACCGGCCTTCAATTTCCAGATCGCCACCACGATGCCCCGGTTCCGGGGCTAAATGATTGAAAGCATTCTCTAATACACGGTCGGCCCGCTCATCCAGCGGCCAGTGATAAATCTCAGCCTTTTCCAGATAGCGCAGCCGATAATCCACCCCGCCGTCCACGTTCAAAGCATCCAGATTTTGTTTGATCAATTCAATTGCCGGCAAAAACCGCGCCCATTGCAAGCCACCCCGATACAGATCATCGGGCGGAATGTTGGAGGTAGTAATCAAGGTGACGTTATTGGCAAACAACTCTTTCAACAATCCGTACAGCAGCATGGCGTCAGTGATGTCGGCGACGAAGAATTCATCAAGACAAATCACCTGCGCCCTTTCCGCAAAGCGGCGGGCAACGATCCGCAATGGATCCTGCTGATTTTTAAGCGCTTGCAATTCGGTGTGAACTGCCCGCATAAAACTGTGAAAGTGAATGCGCTGCTTGCGTTGCAACGGCAGGGCGTCAATAAAAGTATCGACCAGATAGGTTTTACCCCGGCCCACTCCGCCCCACAGGTACAGTCCGCGCACGGGAAGTTTTTCGGCAGTCGCCGGTTGACTGCGCCCGGTCAGGCGGGCCAGCAATCCCGGTTTCTTATTAACCGCGAGTTGTGGCTGGGCCAGCAGTTGATCGTAGACTTTTTGCAGGGCATGAACCGCCCGTTCCTGGGCGGGATCGTGTTGAAAGCCTTCCTGTTGCAAATCGCGGCGATAGCGTTCGTAGGGCATGGCAAAACTCGCAAGCGGGTCAGATCTATAGGCATCCTAAACCGGTTGTAGAGATAGCACGGGCATCCAGGCCGTGTTCAGACCACGGGCAGGATGCCCGTGCTACGATAAATTCCACAACTCAAGGCGGATTCCTATAGGGAGTGAACAGGGCTACCGCACGCGGCGGCAGAAAACTGGACCAGTCGCGGCTGGCGTCACCAAAGGCGAAAAAATCCGGGTTAATCAGCACTGGTCGGGCGTTGTAGCGCAACGGCCGCAACTGCATGTCGGTCAACTGACCACCGGCTTCTTCGACAATGATTTGCGCAGCGGCAGTGTCCCATTCGCCGGTCGGGCCGAAGCGGGGATAGAGATCGGCCTCGCCCTCGGCGATCAGGCAGGATTTCAGGGCGCTGCCCATAAACAGATGCCGGTAGTCGCCGATCTGTTGCAAATACTCCTGCAAACGGCGGCTGCGGTAGGACGCCTGGCTACTCGTGACCCGGATCGGCTGACGGCAGACCGTGCTGGCATGAATGCGGCGGGCCAATTGACCGCGCGGCTGTTTCCAGGCTCCGCCGCCGCGCCAAGCGTAATAGCAGGAACCCTCGACCGGCGGCACAATCAGCCCCAACACCGCTTCGTGTTGGTGAATCAGGGCGATGTTGACCGAAAAATGGTCGCTGTGGCGGATAAACTCGCGGGTGCCATCCAACGGATCGACCAGCCACAGCCACTCCCAGCGGCTGCGTTCGGCAAAGCTGACCTCGGAGGCTTCTTCGGACAGGATCGGGATGCCGGGACTCAACTCGGTCAGGCCGCGCAGGATGCAACGATGGGCGGTCATATCTGCTTCCGTCACTGGACTTTGATCGGCCTTGGCAGTGACGCTGAAGCCGCCGGCGTACACGGCCATGATCCGCCGCCCTGCTTCCCGGGCGATGGCCTGAACCGGCTCGACCAGCGCGGATAAATCCAGAGGGGGGGCGTCGCTCATGACGCGGGGAACCTCGTGCAAGGAATCAGGAAGATGAATGCTGCATTGCAGTCGGGTTTAATTCTACACAATTCAACCTCAAGCCGGTTGCCGGCGGAGTTCAAATTATAGGCATCCTAAACCGGTTGTAGAGGTAGAACGGGCATCCTGCCCCTGTTTAGCCCACGGGCAAGATGCCCGTGCTACGATAAATTCCACCACTTGAGTCGGATTCCTGTATGACCTTGCAGTTGCCCTGGACGCAGATTAAGACCGTGCTGCTGGATATGGACGGCACCCTGCTCGATTTGCGGTTTGACAATCATTTCTGGCGGGAACTGGCGCCACTGCGCTACGCCGAACGGCATGGTCTGACGCTGGCCGAGGCGCAGGTTGCGCTAAAAACCCGTACCGAGGCCATCGAGGGCACCCTCAACTGGTATTGCCTGGATTACTGGAGTCGGGAACTGGCGCTGGACATCATGGTGATCAAGCGCGAGATCGCGCATCTGATCGCAGTCCATCCCCATGTGTTGAGCTTCCTCAAGGCCCTCGGCAGCGCCGGCAAGCGGATTGTCCTCGTCACTAATGCGCATCCGCACAGTCTGGCGCTGAAGATGGAGCAAACCCGGTTGGCCGGTTATTTCGACGCGATGATCTGCGCCCACGATCTGGGGCTGGTGAAGGAACAGCCGGAATTCTGGCCGCGCTTGCAGAAAATCGAGCCGTTTGATCCGGCCATGACCCTGCTGGTGGACGACAATCCGGCGATTTTGTATACGGCGCGGGCTTATGGCATCGCCCATCTGGTAACGGTGTTGCAGCCGGACTCCGGTGATCCGCCCCGTCTGCCCGGTGAGTTTCCGGCGATTCAGTATTTTTCGGAATTGTTGCCGGTCAGTTGATTAAATGGCAAGCCCGCTGGAATAAACCGATCTTCCACTTCTTTATATTCAGCGGGACAGCAATTTTAATCAACTTGCGGGAAATTTAACGGAGTCGGAACACGGTTGATCCATTTCTTCGTTATTTTATTCGTGTAAATTTTCCCGTAATCACGGTCAGATCGGACGCCTATATTCATTGTCCGCCGCGCCGTTTACCACTGCCGCACGGACTGCCTTGAGTGAAAGCGCGCGCTGGTTTTGAATCAACCCTGCCGCCTTTTTTCAGCGGGGGAGTACGGTCAGCGCGAGGCGGCAACCCGGTATGCTGCGTCAGAATGGTTTGTTGCCCATGCTTGCGGCCCATTCGCACACCTTCGCCGCCATTGGCTCCGACGCCAGCCGGTTGCCAAATCGGAATCAGATGCCGTTTGCCATTGCCGATTAAATCCGCCCGGCCCATATTTTTAAGCGCCTCACGCAGCAGCGGCCAATTGGCGGCATCGTGATAGCGCAAAAAAGCTTTATGCAAGCGCCGTTGTTTCAGACCCTTAGCCGAAAACACCCTTTCGCCCCGGTCACGGTGAATACCTTTAAGCGGATTGTGTCCGCTGTAATACATCGCAGTCGCTAAGGCCATTGGACTCGGCAGAAAAGCCTGCACCTGATCTGCACGAAAACCATTGCGCTTTAGCCAGAGTGCCAGATTGAGCATATCTTCATCAGTGGTTCCCGGATGAGCGGCAATAAAATAGGGAATTAAATACTGTTCTTTGCCGGCTTCGCGTGAATACTGGTCGAACAATTCCTTGAACTGGTCATATGCGCCTATCCCCGGTTTCATCATTTTCGCCAATGGCCCGGCTTCGGTATGTTCCGGGGCGATCTTCAAATAGCCACCAACGTGGTGCGTTGCCAGTTCTCGCACATAAGCCGGATCGCGCACCGCCAAATCATAACGAACCCCGGATGCAATGAGTACCTTTTTCACGCCCGGCAGTTCCCGCGCCTGACGATACAAGCCCATTAACGCCGAATGATCGGTATTCAGATTCTGGCAAATAGCCGGGTAAACACAGGACAGTTTCCGGCAACTCTGCTCAATGTCCCGTGATTTGCAGGCAATACGGTACATGTTGGCAGTCGGCCCGCCCAAATCGGAAATCACGCCAGTAAAGCCAGGCGTTTTATCCCGAATCTCTTCAATTTCACGCAGAATCGAATGTTCCGAGCGGGATTGAATAATCCGGCCCTCATGTTCCGTGATAGAACAGAAGGTGCAGCCACCAAAACAGCCGCGCATGATATTGACTGAGAACCGGATCATGTCATAAGCCGGAATCCGCGCTTCGCCGTAGCTAAAATGCGGGACGCGGGCATAGGGCAGATCAAAGACTGCGTCCATTTCGGCGGTGCTTAATGGGATGGGCGGCGGATTGATCCAGACTTCGCGGTTGCCGTGACGCTGAACCAGTGCGCGGGCATTACCGGGATTGGTCTCCAGATGCAATAACCGCGAGGCGTGGGCATATAAAACCGGATCGCTTTTAACCTGTTCGTAGCCAGGCAGGCGGATCACCGATTTGGCGCGATCATGGCGAACGGGAGGACGGCGGACAGCGATCCTTTTCACTCCCGGTTCAACTCCAGCTGCTGGGTAAAGCGAGTAAGGATCGGGATGCGGTTCTACCGGGCCGGCTCGATCCAGTTCAGTCGAATCGATTTCCAGCCCGTCTTCCGGCCAGTCGCCGCTCTGAATAAACGCCGTGCCACGCAGATCGCGCATGGCTTTGAGAGACTCGCCGGCGGCGGCGCGGTGCGCGATTTCGACGATGGCCCGCTCGGCGTTGCCATACAGCAGCAGATCGGCCTTGGCGTCCAGCAGAATCGACCGCCGCACCGTGTCCGACCAGTAGTCGTAATGGGCGATGCGGCGCAGACTGGCCTCAATGCCGCCAATCACGACCGGCGCGCCGGGATAGGCTTCCCGGCAGCGCTGGCTGTAAACGATCACCGCCCGATCCGGACGTTGGCCGCCTTCGTCATTAGGGGTATAGGCATCGTTATGCCGTAGCCGCCGATCCGAGGTGTAGCGGTTGACCATCGAGTCCATGTTGCCAGCAGTCACGCCGAACCACAGATGGGGTTGGCCGAGCGCCCGAAACGCGGCGGCGGACGTCCAGTCCGGTTGGGCGATGATGCCAACCCGAAAGCCGTGCGCCTCCAGCAGCCGACCGATGATCGCCATGCCAAAACTGGGATGATCAACATAGGCATCGCCAGTGACGAGGATAATGTCGCAGGAATCCCAGCCGAGCGTGTCCATCTCAGCGCGGGACATGGGCAAGAACGGCGCAACGCCAAATCGGGCGGCCCAATAACGGCGATGGGAAAACAGGGTGGGAGTCGTAGGCATGGCCATCCAGACGGCGCGAAGCCGATTGCCGGGGAAAGAGATTGGAAATAATGACGGGGGCGGCCAATCAGGGCAATGCCCGTGCGACTGGATGGCGACCTGCTACCGTTTCCCGATAGATTTTATCTTTTTCAGGTCAAAAACCACCCCGTTCGTCATACCTGCATTCGCGGGAATGACGGAACCCGGGAGACCTGAATGCGAAAACCTACTGGAAATGGGTAGGCATTCTGATTAAAAATGCCCGGCAACCTAAAATCCTGTGCTTTGATCATGGCGCTGCGGTGCCGAGGCCCGATAACAATGGCGACGATGACCACCGTTCCGCAGCGTTTCAGCCACGATCAGCCCGCGGGTACCGGCATCCTGCTGACCAGTCTGGGGACGCCTGATGCGCCGACTGCTGCCGCAGTGCGCCGCTATCTGGCTGAATTTCTGTGGGATTCGCGGGTAGTGGAACTGCCTCGTCCACTGTGGTGGCTGATTCTCCACGGCATCATTCTGCGCTTCCGTCCGGCCCGCTCCGCACGCAAGTACCGCACCATCTGGACTGCAAACGGTTCGCCGTTACTGGCGATCACCCGCCAGCAGGCGACCGCGGTTACCGCGGCGCTGGCGGAATCATGCCCCGGGCCGGTGCGGGTTGCGGTCGGAATGCGCTACGGCAACCCGTCCATTGCCTCGGCGCTGGTTGAATTGCAGGCTGCCGGGGTGCGCAGGCTGCTGATTTTGCCGCTGTATCCGCAATACTCCGCCGCCACAGTGGCTTCTACTTTCGATGCGGTCGCCGCCGAGCTGCGGACCTGGCGCTGGCTGCCGGAACTGCGGTTCATCAGCCATTACCACGATGATCCCGGCTATCTGGACGCCCTGACGGACGCCATTCGCGCTGCTCGCCTTGAAACCCCCGCGGAACGGCTGCTGTTCTCGTTCCACGGGCTACCCAAACGGAATTTGCTGGCCGGCGATCCCTATCATTGCCAGTGTCACCAGACGGCCCGGCTGGTCGCGGAACGGCTGGGACTTCAACCCGAGGCGTGGGCGGTGGCGTTCCAGTCCCGGTTTGGCCGCGCTGAGTGGCTACAACCCTATGCCAGCACGTTGCTGGCCGAATGGGCGCGAACCGGAGTCAAACGGGTGGCGGTGGTCTGCCCTGGGTTCGCGGCGGATTGTCTCGAAACCCTGGAAGAGATCGCGGTGGAAAATCGCCAGACGTTCCTGGACGCTGGCGGCGAGCGTTACCGCTATCTGCCCGCTTTAAATGCCGCGCCGGCCCATATTGCCGCGCTGACCGCGCTGATTCACCGCCACGCCGCCGGCTGGCCGGAATTCAACCCCGATTACGATGCCCGTGCGGTTATGGCCGAAGACACCGCTCGTTGTCGTCGGGCGCTGGCGATGGGAGCTGAGATCCCGCGCTAAACTCCGGCAGCAGCCGTTCGTACTCGGCGATCACTTGCGCTCCCAGCAAAATAATGACGCCCATGGCGTCCAGGGTCATCAGCACAATCACCACGCCGGCCAGCGACCCGTACACCACGTTCACCGCCGACAGGTTGGCGAGATACCACACCAGCCCAGCGCGCACCCCTTCCCACAGCAATCCGGCAATTACGCCGCCGAGCAGCGCATGCCGCCACGGCAGCCGACCGACCGGCATCAACCGATAAATCAGGGTCAGCACCGCGATCTGGCTCAATAACCCGACGGCGTACAGCGCCAGCGTCTGCAACCCGCTTAATGACCATTGCCCGCCAAACAACCGAATCTCGCCGATGATCAGGCCTTGCAGTAATCCGATGAACAGACTCATCGCCAGCAGACCAAACCCCAGCAGTAGCACGGCCAGGTAGGGCAACAACAGTGACATCAGCCAGTTCCGCTGATGGACGGTATGGCGGTGAGAAAAAATGACGGTCATGGCGTTTTCCAGCGCCCCGAAGGCGGCGGCGCTGAACAATAACAAGGTTCCAGCCATCGTCCAGCCCAATACCTGTCGTTGCCCGAGAAATTGAGCGACCTGGTTCAGAATCAGATCGGACTCGCCGGGAACCAGTTGCTCCAGATAACGGTGCAGCAAATCGAGCAGTTGCGCTTCATTGATCACCTGTGACAGCGCGACCAGCAGCAGGATCACCAGAGGAACCAGCGCCAGCAGCGCGTAGTAGGCAATGGCCGCGGCCAGCAATAAGCCCCGATGGACTTGAAATTGACGCAACACCCGGCCGATAAATATCAGCGGGTGGCGGAGAATAAAACAGACTGGGGACGGACAAGGCATGGTGGGCGCGCTCGCGGAGAATAATTGGGACAATCATGCCAAAGTAGGCCGGTTTTAACATGACATTCAGCACCGATTTATTGCTATACCCATTTCCAGCAGGTTTTCGTATTTAGGTCTCCCGAGTTCCGTCATTTCCGCGAATGCGGGAATCCAGTCCGCCGCTGAAAAACGGGATACCTGCTTTCGCGGGTATGACGAACGGAGTGGTTTTTGACCTGAAAAAGATAAAATTTATCGGGAAACAGTATGATGTGAAGCCGGTATTCACCACTGATCTGGTGCGTTTTTCTGCTTCCAGCCCGCCGCGACGATCAACCCATGAACTCCAGTAAAAAAGCCTTAAAATGTTGCGAAGACGCACTGGCTCAGGCCACCGATTACGCCGCCTGGAGTGCAGCGGCCCAGGAGCATGATCGGCTGACCGGCGCTGCTGATTGGCAGGAACAGGCCGAGTCGCCCGATTACGATTACCGGTTGGTGCAGGTGCGACTCGAAGAATTGCGTGAATTGCGCCGGCGTGGCGAAGTGGCCCGACTGGTGTTCTGCCTGCACGAAGGCCTGCATGGCAACCTTGGCAATATCGCCAATCCGGCGCTCTATGGTCATTGCCAATTCGGCACCAAGCGGTTATTGACCGATTATCTCGACGAGATCGCCGCCGCACTCGACTACCTCTGCGATTACGAAACACCGGTGTTCCCGTTGCCCGACAAGCTGCGGTTCTTTGAACGCACCGCCCAGAGTTTTGGCCGATCGGCGCTGATGTTAAGCGGTGGTGCAACCCTCGGCCTGTTTCATTTGGGCGTGATCAAGGCGCTGTGGTTGGAAGGCGTGTTGCCGCGGGTCGTGTCCGGCTCCAGCGCCGGCTCCATCGTGGCGGCGACGCTGGGTACCCATACCGATGGGGAACTGGCGCGGGTATTCGACCCGAACCTGTTTACGGTGGAGGCGTGGCACAGTCTGGGGTTCAGAAGTCTGCTCAAGGGCAATTCCCTGATGGACAGTCGGCAACTGGAGCGCTGCATCGAGCATAACGTCCGCGCTCTGACCTTCGAGGAAGCCTTTGATCGCACCGGGCGGATTGTCAGCATTCCGGTTTCGCCGGCCCGGGCGCACCAGCACTCGCGATTGTTGAATTATCTGAGCGCCCCGAATGTGCTGATTCGCCGGGCGGCGCTGGCCTCCTGCGCGATTCCCGGCGTCTTTCCGGCGGTGATGCTGGAGGCGCGGGACTTCAAGGGCGTCACCGTTCCCTACATGCCCGGCGATCAATGGGTCGATGGCACCTTGAACAGCGATCTGCCGATGCTGCGGGTGGCGCGGATGCACAACGTCAATCACTACATCGTCAGCCAGACCAATCCGCACATCGTCCCCTTCATCGGCGATGCCAAGCCCCGCGAGAAAGGGCTGCTGTCGTTCACTCGCGACATCGTCAGTTCCACCTTCCAGCTTTACCTCAAGCACCTGCTGGATCTCGCCCGGCAGAATGTCGATTCCCACACCTTGGGGTTGTTGCTGGACAAAGCGTATTCAGTAGCCGATCAGAGTTACAGCGGCGACATCACCATCGTGCCGCCGACCTGGCTGAATAATCTGCTCAATATTTTTTCCAACCCGCGCCAGGCGCGGATCGCCGAGTTCATCCTGACCGGTCAACGGGCAACCTGGCCGAAGCTGGAACGCATCCGCAACGCCACCCGGATCAGCCGCGCCTTTGAAACCTGCCTGGAACGGCTGCGAACCCGGCTGGCGTTTCCAGTTGTTGCCGATGAGCCGACCCGTCGCGCTAACCCCTGAATTTCCCTTGTCCGTTCACGTTCTGATGGCTCCCGTCCAGATCAGCGGACGGGAAATGGGCACGCATATTGCTTTAAATAACAGAAGTATCTTATTGAGCCAAAATTAACCGCGATTACACTCAACCATTCAATCACCGGGCCGATTTGTTTGAGATAAGGGCACCGATAGCTGAACTCCGCCTGTCGCATGAAAATTACGACCGAAGGTTGAAACGATGGAACTGCTGAACGAGAGCAAGCAGGACGACTATATGGAGATACGGCCGTGGGTAGCCGGAGCAGCGGCGTTGTGGACCACGCTGATCGCGGCTTCGCTGTTCTACCATCTGAACGAGATATCTTGGTCGCTGGTGCTGGCGGCGCATGGCCTGATCTGGGCACTGGGGCTGGCTAATCTCGCTGGCGTTATTCACTACTTTCGCTGTCAGGATCAAGATCGGGTACACATCAAGGCGCTATTGCGGGACAGCGAAGCCAACTATCGGACGGTGGCTGATTTCACCTACGACTGGGAATACTGGATCGACCAGGGCCGCCTGCGCTATGTCTCACCATCCTGCGAGCGGATCAGCGGCTACCGGCCTGACGAGTTCATTGCCGATCCCGGCTTGCTACTGCGCATTGTTCATCCTGAAGATCGTCCCGTCGTTGCCCAACACTTCAGTTGGTATTCCCAAAGCGCTGATGAAGCGTCAGACAGTTTCGACTTCCGCATTATCACCCGACAGGGCGAAATCTGCTGGATCAACCATCGCTGCCTGTCCGTCTTTGATCAGGGAAACTATCGGGGCCGCCGCATCAGCAACCGCGATATTACCCGGCGCAAACAAACCGAAACCGACCTGCGGCGCACCCTGCGCCTGCTCGACTCAGTGCGGGCAGCCCAGGCGCTCTATCTGGATGAAGTTGAACCCCAGCGGGTTTTCAAGGAACTGCTCAGCATCCTCATCACCATGACGAACAGCGAATGCGGATTTCTCAATGAAGTGCTTCAGGATGAAACCGGCAGGCTGCATGAACTGAGCCTGGCGTTATCCAACATTGCCTGGGACGAGGCATCGCGCCGGCTGTACCACGATCTGCTGAATAGAAACCGGGAATTTCGCAACCTGAACAACCTTTTTGGCCTCCCCGCCCTGACGAGTCAGCGGGTGATCGCCAACGATGTGCGTCATGATCCCCGGTCCGGTGGCTTGCCGCCCGGTCATCCGCCGTTGTGCAACTACCTGGGAATGCCCATCTACTTCGGCGGCAAGCTGATCGGGGTGGCGGGCGTCGCCAACCGTCCCGGCGGTTACGATGACCAGCTGGCCGATTGGCTGGAACCGTTCCTCGCGACTTGCGCCAGCATTCTCCATGCGGTGCGAAGCGAGCAACAGCGCCGGCAGGCTGAACAGGCGGTGCGGGACGGCACCAAATTGATGACCGCTCTTCTTGATGTTTTACCGGAATCGGCGTTTCTGATGGCCCGTGATGGAACCATCCTCAGCGTGAACCAAACGATGGCGCAGCGATTAGGGCGTCCGGTCTCGGCCCTGCTCGGAGCCAATGCCTATACGCTGGTTCCCCCTGATCTGGCGTTATTCCGCTGGCAACAGATTGAAACGGTGTTCCAGACGGCTGATCCGGTTCGATTCGAGGATCTGGACAATGCCCGACTTATTGATCACTCAATTTGTCCAGTTCTGGATGATCAGGGCGTTGTGACCCGAGTGGCTATTTTTGCCGCCGATGTTACCGACCGTCGGCAAGTGGAAGATGTACTCTGGCTGGCTAATCTCTACAACCGCAATTTACTGGAAGCCAACCTGGACCCGATGATCGTCATTGATCCGGATGGGCGGATCATCGATGCCAACGTCGCAACCGAGCATGTGACCGGGTATCCGCGTGAAAAACTGCTGGGAACCGATTTTTCCGCCTACTTTACCGATCCGGAGCGGGCGCAGGCTGGATACCAGCAGGCTTTTGCCCAAAGCGAGGTGCGCGATTACGAGCTGACGATTCGTCACCGTGAAGGGCGAACGACCGCAGTGTTATATAACGCTGCCGTCTGTCGGGACAAAAGCGGCGAGATCATCGGGGTGATTGCCTCGGCGCGAGACATTACCGAACACAAGCGGATAACCAATTTGATGCAGGCCCGGTTGCGGCTGATTCAATTTGCCGCGACCCATTCACTGGAGGAATTGCTCCAGGCGACTTTAGACGAAGCCGGCATCCTGACCGACAGTCCGATCGGCTTCTACCACTTTCTGGAAGCCGATCAGCAAACCCTGCATCTGCAAGCCTGGTCCACGCAAACCATGCAACTGTTCTGCAAGGCCGAGGGCAAGGGTCAACATTACAGCCTCGCGGAGGCTGGGGTCTGGGCGGATTGTGTGCGCGAACGCCACCCGGTCATTTACAACGATTATGCTGCTCTGCCCCACCGCCGGGCTTTGCCGCCCGGTCACGCGACGCTGATTCGCATGCTGACCGTCCCGATATTCCGGGGCAAGCGGATCGTGGCGATTCTCGGCGTAGGTAACAACCCGCATGACTACAACGAGCGGGATATCAACACCATTGATATCCTGGCTGATCTGGCCTGGGACATCGCCGAACGCAAGCAGGCTGAAGATGCCCTGCGGCACAGTGAAGCCCGCTATCGCCGGATCGTCGAAACCGCCAATGAAGGCATCTGGGCACTGGACGAGCATCATCTGGCTACCTTCGTCAACTCGCGGATGGCGGCGCTGCTGGGCTATTCCGTGGACGAAATGCTCGGTCAGCCGATGACCACATTCATGTTTGAGGCGGATTTTGATGACCACTATGACCAGATGAAAATCCGGCAACACTGCAGCGATTACCAATACGAGCGCCGGTTCCGGCGCAAGGATGGTAGTGAATTGTGGACGCTGGTGTCAGCGGTCGCGCTCAAAGATGACGACTTCCGGTTTGGCGGCTCGTTCGCCATGTTTACCGACATCACGCTGCTCAAGGATCAGCAGCAATGTCTGGAACAAATCGCGTACTACGATACGTTGACCCAATTGCCCAATCGCCGGTTGCTCGCTGATCGGCTGCACCTGGCGCTGGCTCAGGCCCGCCGGACGTCGTGCCTGCTGGCTATTTGCTATCTCGATCTGGATGAATTCAAACCGGTCAACGATACGCTGGGCCACGAGGCCGGCGATCGGCTGTTGGTCGCAGTATCCGGGCGGCTGAAGCAGTGCCTGCGCGAGGGCGACACCGTGGCGCGGCTGGGCGGCGATGAATTCGTGCTGCTGCTGGGCGGGTTAAGCAACATTGAGGAATGTGAGCGGGCGTTGAACCGGTTGCTGGCGGTGGTGGCAGAACCGTATGTCCTTGGGGACGGTTTACCGGTTACGGTCTCGGCCAGCGTCGGCGTCACCCTGTTCCCGCTGGATCATACTGAGCCGGACATTCTGCTGCGTCACGCCGATCAGGCCATGTACCAGGCCAAGCATGCCGGCCGTAACCGCTACTGCCGGTTTTCGGAAAGACCGGAATTAGCGATGAGCGATTAAAAACAGGATGTTTTCTCCTCGTTTTTCTCGTCATGCCCGCGAATACGGGTATCCTAAACCGGCAGGATGCCGGTTTCACTTTTAGCCCGACGCCGACCGGGTCAGATCCTCAATCAATAACTGAATTTCCACCGCATACTGATAGTGCAGGTTTGGGTCCATCGCCAGCGTCAGATTGCGTTCGCCCGCCAAAATCGCCTGAAGCTTTTTAATCAACTGCTTGCCATCGTCGGGAATATTCGGGCTGGCCAAGATTTGCGCCATCTTGGTGATCATCGCCTCGGTATCGCCGGCCCGAATCGCCTGGCCAATCTGGGTACACAATTTAGCCCCGGCGTTAGCGTTTTCACCGCCCACCCGCCGATAGGCCAGGTATTTCTGAATCGCCTGCTGCCGCGCCTGATCGGCGACGCTGGGATTCTGCACCGTCTGACTCACATCACGCAGCCCACGCCGGATCGCCCAGTTGCGAGCGGTGGGGCTTTCCGGCAGGTTGCACTCGCTGGCTCGATACAGTTCCTGCCGGGCTTCATCAGGCCGCTGCAATTGAATCAGCACATTGGCCAGCCGATTGCGGCTAGTCTCCTCGCCGCGCCCATCGCCCAGTTGCTGATAGAGTTCGGCCATGCGCCGGTAGGCCAGCACCGACTGTTCGAGTTGATTCAGCACCTGATGCAAATGACCCAGTTCACCCAGCACCTCAGCGATTCCGGCGCGGTTACGCTGCTGTTCGTACAAGTACAGCGCCTGTTGAGCCGCCGCCAGCGCCGTTTCCATTTGCCCGTCCAGCTTGCGGGCCACGCTCAGTTGTCGCCAGGCCTGAGCAGCGCCTTCCGGTTCGCCCAGCTTGTCAAACGCTTGCCGGGCGGCCTCATACAGCAGCGCGGCTTCGGCGTAGTCGCCTTGTCGCTGGTGCACCAGCCCCAGTTGCATCTTGTTAGCGGCGATGGCCGGACTGATCGCCTTTGGATCCGCTTGAACCAGCGCCGTTTCATAGGCGGCTGCCGCCTCCTGCAACCGCCGCAGATAACTCAAACAATCGCCGATTTCGGCTCCAGCCACCGCGGCCATCCGGCCGGCGTTGACATTGCCGGCATCGGCCAGGGTCTGGAACTGCTGTCGGGCTGTCTCCAGTTCCCGCGCCGCCGGCTCGGCAGCCCCGGCCAGCTTGAGCAGTTTGCCCAGTTCAAACCCGGCCCGGGCCAGATCATAGGCGGCGCCCCGATAGGCGTCGGCCTCCGCCACCTGACAACGGCGCTGCAATTGCCGGGCGGATTGCAGCGCGTCCTCCAGCGATCCGGCCTCGCGCAACCGTTCAATCCGCAACCGCTCATTCTCAAATCGGGCGCGGCTCCAATCCTGCAAAGCCAGTCCAGCCCGTTCGCGGGCGGCCACTACTTCAGCCAGCGCAGCGGGAACGCCCAGTCCGGCCAGCAACTGCTCCAGTTGTCCGGCCAGCCGGGCCAGCACCTCCGGAGCGGCGGTTTGCTGACTGTCGCGCAGCAACGCCAGCAGGTTCGGCAATTCCAGCCGCAGCAGCCGGCTGGTCCGGGCACCGTCCTTGAAGTATTGCGGGTAGACGACCGCCAGAAACCGGGTCATACCCGTGCGCCAGCGGTCCCGCCAAACCGCTTGCTGGTCAGGCTCCAGCGCCTTGGCCAGATGGTGCGCCAGCGCCGAATCGAAACGCAGGTGACCGTAACCCCGATCCTCCACCAGGCCCAGCCCGATCAGCCGGTCAGCCAATGCGTCGATCGCTGGCGCATCCATCCCCAGGGCATAGCTCAAAGCGAGCCGGTTGACGCCTTGCCGGAAAAACGCCAGCACTACCAACCGCTCCCGGTCGAGGTCTGGCAGCCGGCGCAAGATCAGTTCCAGTCTGAGGTACAGCGGCCATTGCGAATCATCACCGTGTCGGCACAACAGCTCGCTGTGTAACGGTCGCAGCAGCGCCAAGGTGGCTTTTACGCCACGTTCGCCGAGTTCGTGGGCCAGCCAGCGCAAAGCGCCGGGATGACCGCCGGCCAGCGCGGCCAGTTCGCACAACGGCTGAAATCCGGTACCGCTGTCGGCGGCAGGCGGTGCCTCGCGGGTCACCAACAGCGTTTGGCTGAGCAGCGCCACCGCATCATTCTCATCGAGGGGACCCAGTTTTATTTCAGTCCAGGGCTGGGCGAAGGGGGGCGGTCCCAACCGGCCTAGCCCCAATAACCGCAGACCCGGCCAATCATCCAGCCACTGTTTCCAGAACTGATCAAACAATTCGTCATGTTCCGCGGGCCACTGCTCCAGTTGATCCAGCACGACCAGAACCGGTTGGGCGCGCAGCGTCTGGCGCAGATCGTCCAGCGCCTGCCAGCCGGTCGGATAACGCTCAACCGACCAGTAGCCAGTATCAGTAAGCAACTGCCGACCCAGGACTTCCAGCAGCACATTCAATTCCCCGGCGTCGCCGGCATGGACATAGGCAATCCGGTGGAAGCGCCGGTTGCCCTCCAGCCACCTCGCCAGAGCGGCAGCGGTCGTGGTTTTGCCACTACCACCAGCGCCCCGCAGAAATACGGTGGTCCGATCTTCCAGCAACCGTTCCAGTCTGAGCAGATCGCGGCTACGCCCGATGAACCCGGTGGCGGGAGCCTCGGGGAGCAGGCCCAGCGAACTGGAACGCGGCTGATTGATCAGCCGGCGCCAGAGTTCCAGCGGCGGGCGCAGCATCAGCCGGGGATCGCGCTCACCCAGATACAGCGCGCTAATAAACCCGTCCTGTAGGTGGACCCCGCCGCCACCCAGGCCCGGCACGCGGTAACTGTCGCTGGTTAACCGGCGTTGCCCGGCGGACAGCGCCTGACCGATCCTGGCGCCCCGCAACAGTTCCTCGTAGAAGGCGTTCCAGAACCGCCGCAGGGTTTCCGCCGGCGCATCAGGATGAACGGTCAGCACCGCCGCAATCCCGGCGGTCAGCAGCAGGGCCGCCAGGCGGACTGCGGCACTCCCGGTGCCGGTGATGACCACCAACCGGAGGTGATAAGTGACCAGCAACGCCGCCAGCGTCGATGTGGCCACGAAATGGGCGTCGCGACAAGTTGGCGCCAGCGCGTTGCCGGCGGCCTCAAACCCGAAGCGGAGGTCCTCGCTGTCGGGATCAGCATAGAGATAGCCATCCAGATGCAGCGCCGTGAAGGGCCGGCCAGCCGCCCAGGCATCATTTAACTGTTTTTCCAGCGTCGCGAGGCTGGGCGGCATCAGCGCGGCGCGTTCCACCAGATCGCCGAGCGCGTCGAGCGCCTCGGCCAGCGGTAAGGCGCTGCGCCGGTAGTCGGCATGGCCGGTGGGTTCAGTATCGGGACGCGGGCTGATCGTCAGAATGCGCAAGGGCGGAGGCGCCGGCGGAAACGGGTCGCCGCTGCCGGGAAGCCGGCGCCGAATTTGAAGCGGCTGTTTGCCATGGCTCAGGAAACTGGCTCCATCGTGCAGAAGTTCCCAGGGCAGCGCGAACACGTCGACGGCGGGAGATGTTGCAGCAGCCTGCACCGTCAACCGGTGTTCACCGGAAGCATCGCGCCAAGCGGTGATCAAGCCCTCCAAGTCAGGAGCGCCGAGCGTGATCCGGTGCAGGACTTGGCCCCACGCCGCCAGCCAGGCATCCGTTTGGCGGGCGACTTGCCGGACCGCATCGATGGGCCAAATCGGCAGGTCTTGCCAGTAGCCGTGCAGAGCCCGGGCGGCGGGCGGCAATGGCAGCGGGCCAATCACGGTCGTGACCTCGGCAGCCGGCTTCGTTTCAAGACCACGGTTCAGGCGGGCGGTCACTCGCCAGCGCCCGGCAGGCTCCACCGCATCGGGGAGGAAGACCAGCTCCAGGTCCGCCAGTCGTGGCGGATTGCGCTCGGAAGCAGGCTCGGTGGGCAATGATTCGCCCAATGCCACCAGCAACTTCGGCAACGCCGCCCCTAGGCCGCCTTCAGTGAGCCGGATCGGGGCAATGCGGGGGGGCGAAGCAAACCAGGCCACCAGCGCCGCGTGATCGACGCCGGGCAGCAGCAGCGGGATGACTCGATAGGCATCGGCCCGGTGTCGTTCCACATCCTGCGCGACTTCGATTTCCCGGCGCAACCAGGCCGGATCGCCGGTATTGAGTCCGACCACCACGATAACTTGCCGGGCCTGTTCGATCGCCCAGCGTACGTCGGTCGTCAGCCGCTCGCCACCACGCAGCTTGCGCTGATCGCGCCAGACGCTAAGTCGGAAAGTTTCCAATGCCAAAGCCAAATCCCGGGCGAAGGCGTCGTCGGGGAAAGCATGACAGATAAAGACGGAGGCGGTGGCCATCGGGTGGTTCCGGAAGTGGGTGGCAAGGTCAAGGCTTTTAGTAGCTTAGACCAAAAAAATATTGGGGTGGAGTCCTTGAAAATCCGGGGGACGACCCCACTTGCTCAGTAACCCAAGGGCGTTCGCGGAACGCCATAACTCAAACCAGGAGGAGACGCCATCATGACACTGATGCGTTATCAACCCTTTCATCTGTTGAACCAATTGCAGCAGGAAGTCAACCGTCTGTTTGACACCAATCGGTTCGGCGATGAAGAAGCCGGCCATATGCTGGCGGACTGGGCCCCGGCGGTGGACATTAAGGAAGAGCTAAACCAGTTCATCATTCATGCTGACCTGCCGGGCGTCGATGTCAAAGACATCGATATTTCGCTGGAGAACGGAGTATTGACCCTGAAAGGTCAACGCTCCATCGAGCAAAAGGAGGAAACCGACAAGTATCGGCGGGTAGAGCGGGTGCGCGGTACGTTCCTGCGGCGATTCTCGCTGCCGGATGCGGTGGATGCCGAGAAGGTCTCGGCTAAATGCCGGGATGGCGTACTGGAATTGCTGGTTCCGAAACGCGAAGCGGCGCAACCCCGCCGGATCGCGATTGAAAGTTGAGGTTTCAACCCGGGACGTAACCGTTCACGCCCCCTGCCCCGGCCCTCCCCCGCCAGGGGGTTGAGCGCATGTCCCGGGACTTTCGCTGAAATATTTTCCCCTCTAAATTTTCCTGTGATACGAACCCGTTCAGCAGAGTCGCGGGTCTGCCGCGGCCAGCGGAAGGCCGATAACAACGGCAAGCTGGACAGCATCGCCAGCCCCAGGAATAGCCTTTGCAACGGAGTCTTCCCGAACATGAAGTGGATAGTTCCCAAATGATTAGTCCTGTCGCACCCGCCAGCACGGACGCCCGTCACCATCAATCAATCCGTGCTGAATCAACCAGGCGCGGGCCTCTTCGGCATCCTGCTCAAACCAGGCGCGGGCTGAACCCAACCGAAAGCTGTAGCCCCAGGCATCCATGTCTGCCCACATCCGCTCCCGCCCGACGACGCCCGGCCACTGATCCGCCAGCAGGATTTGTAAATAACAAACGCCATTTTCCTCAATATATTCGCCACCGGCATCAGTATGCAGGAGGGCGCGGCGGTCAGCGTCCATGCAGATCGCGTGACACGCTTCATGTAGCACTGAATGCACCGGCGTATCGTCTCTGACCCATAGACCATTTCCAATCAGTCCGGCTTCACCGTCACCCCAATAGCTGCCCGGAATCTCGCTGCCTGCCGCCACCCATTCCAGGTGCAGTCCGTAGCGCTCCAGCAACGCAACCAGCGGCTCGCGGCCCAGCTCAGCGCAAGTGAGTACCGACTTCATCCCGTGTAGATTCATGAGCGATTTTCATCCTGTTTGCTATTCTCTAAATAACTAAATAGCATAAAAAATACAGATGAAAATGCAATATGTTCCGGGTAAACTGACGAGATTTCCATAACTGCCCCCACTTTGGCGGGCGAACCCCCTATTTGCGCAACTTGTTGCCCAAGGATACGCCACCCCATGAGCCGAACCACGCTGTTCACTTCTGAATCCGTTTCCGAAGGGCATCCGGATAAAATCGCCGATCAGATTTCCGACGCGGTGCTGGATGCCATTCTCGCCGAAGATCCCAATGCCCGAGTCGCCTGTGAAACTCTGATCAAAACGGGCGTCGTGGTGCTGGCGGGCGAGATCACCACCTCCGCCTGGGTCGATTTCGACCAGATCGTGCGCGATACCGTAGTCGGTATCGGTTACGACAACTCCCACGTCGGCTTCGATGGCGCTACCTGTGCGGTGCTGTCCTGCATCGGCAAGCAGTCGTCGAATATTGCCCAGGGCGTGAACCGGGAAAAGCCTGAGGAACAAGGCGCAGGTGACCAGGGCCTGATGTTCGGCTATGCCTGCAACGAAACCGAAGTGCTGATGCCCGCGCCCATCACCTACGCCCATCGGCTGGTGCAGCGGCAGGCTGAGATGCGTAAAAGCGGAGTGTTGCCGTGGCTGCGGCCTGACGCCAAGAGCCAGATTACCTTCCGCTATGAGGGTAATAAAGCCGTAGGCATCGAAGCGGTAGTGCTATCCACCCAGCATGATGCGGACATCAGCTACAAATTGCTCTGCGAGGCGGTGATGGAAAACATCATCCTGCCGGTGCTGCCCGCCGAATGGCTGGACAAGCACACGCAGTATCACATCAACCCAACCGGCAGTTTTGTCATCGGCGGGCCAGTCGGCGACTGTGGTCTGACCGGGCGCAAAATTATCGTTGATACCTACGGTGGCTCTGCCCATCACGGTGGTGGCGCATTCTCCGGCAAGGATCCCTCCAAGGTCGACCGCTCCGCGGCCTACGCCGGGCGTTACGTCGCCAAAAACATCGTCGCTGCCGGGTTGGCGGATAAATGCGAAATTCAGGTCTCCTATGCCATCGGCGTCGCAGAACCCACCTCGATCAGCATCAACACCTTCGGCACCGGCAAGATCGATGAAGACCGGCTGGTCGATATCGTGCGCGGTCATTTTGATTTGCGGCCCTACGGGTTGGTGAAAATGCTGGACCTGATTCGACCGATCTACCGCAAGACCGCTGCCTACGGTCATTTTGGCCGGGAAGAGCCAGAATTTACTTGGGAGCGCACCGACAAGGCCGAAACGCTGCGGGATGCCGCCGGGGTGTAAAACCTTTCCCCTTTTTGCCCCCATGCCGAGGGGCGCTGCAACGGTTTCTACCGTCAGGCTCGGCATGACGTGGCTGTCATCACCAACGGTGCCTGTTTATTTCTCAATGGAGAGTGTTATGAATGCCGTTGTGCGCGAACTTGCTTTTACTGATTATTACGTCGCTGATGTGTCCCTGGCCAGTTGGGGCCGCAAGGAAATCGCCATTGCCGAAACCGAAATGCCTGGTTTAATGGCGATTCGTGAAGAATACCGTAGTCAACAGCCCTTGCGGGGCGCCCGGATTGCCGGGTCATTGCATATGACCATTCAGACCGCGGTACTGATTGAAACTCTGGCAGCGTTGGGTGCAGAAGTGCGCTGGGCATCCTGCAATATTTTTTCAACTCAGGATCACGCCGCCGCCGCTATTGCCGCTGACGGGATTCCTGTATTCGCGTATAAGGGCGAATCGTTGACCGAATACTGGGACTTCACCCATCACCTGTTTGAATGGCCGCACGGACAACAGGCCAACATGATTCTCGATGATGGCGGCGATGCGACCTTGCTGCTGATTCTCGGCACCCGCGCTGAATCCGACCGCAGCGTCATTGCCAAACCCGCCAATGAAGAAGAGCAGGCTTTATTCGCCGCCATTGCCCAGCATCTGGACCAAGACCCGAGTTGGTATTCACAGCGGCAGACGCAAATTAAGGGCGTGACTGAGGAAACCACGACCGGGGTCCATCGCCTGTACCAGATGGAAAAGGAACTACGGTTGCCATTCCCGGCCTTTAACGTCAACGACTCGGTGACTAAATCCAAGTTTGACAATCTCTACGGCTGCCGTGAATCACTGGTTGACGGCATCAAGCGCGCCACTGACGTGATGATCGCTGGCAAGGTTGCCGTGGTGCTGGGCTATGGCGATGTTGGCAAGGGTTGCGCACAGTCCTTGCGTGGATTGGGCGCGACCGTGTGGGTAACGGAAATTGACCCGATTTGCGCGTTGCAGGCCGCCATGGAAGGCTACCGGGTCGTGACTATGGAGGATGCGGTGAATCAAGCTGATATTTTTGTCACCGCTACCGGCAATCTCAGCGTTATTACCCATGACCACATGGTGCGGATGAAGAATCAGGCCATTGTTTGCAACATCGGCCATTTTGATTCAGAAATCGCCGTCGCCAGCATGAAGGAATATCGCTGGGAAAATATCAAGCCGCAGGTCGATCACATCATTTTCCCTGACGGCAAGCGGATTATTTTGCTGGCGGAAGGCCGGCTGGTGAATTTGGGTTGCGCCACAGGACACCCCAGTTTTGTCATGTCCAACTCCTTTTCCAATCAAACTCTGGCGCAGATTGAGTTGTTCAACCACACCGACCGCTATGAAAAAAAGGTGTATGTGCTGCCCAAGTATCTGGATGAAAAGGTGGCGCGGTTGCATCTCGACCGGGTCGGAGCAAAACTGACAACGCTGACTCCTGAACAGGCGGCGTATATCGCAGTGCCGGTGCAAGGGCCATACAAGGCGGAGAATTATCGGTATTAATGGAGGGGGCCAGCGGCGCTGCAACCTAGCGGGGCTGGCATCATTGCCGCATTGATAATAGCCACTCTCTGCTTATCCCCAGCAAGCCGCTCAATCATGTCTGAATTAACCCGGTCCCAACCGCTCAGTTGTGAATTTTTTCCACCGATTACCAGTGAAGGCGTCGCCAAGTTAAAAGCGGCCCGCGAGCAACTATTGGCGCTGCGCCCCGCCTATTTCTCGGTCACTTACGGCGCTGGCGGCTCCACCCGCGACCGTACCGTTGAAATCGTGCTGGATACTCAAGCGCATAGCGGAGTGCCTGCTGCCCCACATCTGACCTGTATGGCTTCAACTCAGAACGGCGTTCGCGACCTGCTCAATCACTACCGGACCCAGGGCATCCGCCGGATTATCGCGTTGCGCGGCGACATGCCTTCGGGAATGCGCGATCCAGGCGAATTTCGCTACGCCAATGAACTGGTGAGTTTTATCCGGACGGAATTTGGCGATCATTTTCATCTTGAAGTCGCGGCCTATCCCGAATACCACCCGCAAGCGCTGAGTCCTGAACAGGATTTAGCCAATTTTAAGCGCAAGGTGGATGCCGGAGCCAACAGCGCCATCACTCAGTATTTCTACAACCCCGACGCCTACTTCCGGTTTGTCGAACAATGCGCGAGAGTGGGAATCGCCATTCCCATCGTTCCTGGCATCATGCCGATCACCAATTTCACCCAACTCGCCCGTTTTTCGGACGCCTGCGGGGCGGAGATTCCCCGATGGGTGCGCAAAAAGCTGGAAAGTTTCGGCGATGACCGCGCTGCGCTTCGCGCTTTTGGCTTGGATGTCGTCAGCGACCTGTGCCAACGCTTGCTGGATGGTGGCGCTCCGGGGCTGCACTTTTACACCATGAATCTGACCGGACCGACGTTGGCGATCGGTGAACGATTGGGGCTGATCCCGACGCGGCCGGTTTGAATCCACCAGAAACGACAACGCCCTTCCTCGATGGTGAGGAAGGGCGTTGTTGGGGATAGTATCTGGGTTTAGGCGGAAATTGCCCGGTTATTCGGCAATCAGCGCCTTGGCGTCCGGCCCCAGCGGCAGTACATAGTCGTAGGCGGCCAGCACTAGATTGTCGGTAGCGCGAATCAGGCGGGCGTTGACGAACACCGATTGTCGCCCAACGGCGTAAGTGCCGGCGATCACGGCAGCAGCGTTATGCGACTGGCTGATCTCCTTCACCGACCGCGACAGCGCAAACTCGCCAGAGCCTTCCCTGACAAAGATGTTGTTGCGCATTTTGATCTCGATGACAGTAAAACCCTGCTGCGCGAATCGGGAACCGATCTGTTCACCGATCACCCGCCCCAAGCCAGATGATACTTCGAGATTGTTGATATCCACGAAGGTGGCCGCCAGCAACGGCTCGCGCCGTTCCCTTAGCCAAGGTGCATTCCTCAACAGGGCTTCAGCCGCCCCGTAGTTTTTGTCAATGAGGTTGGCGTCCTGAATAATGGGTCGAACCGGCACATCGTCCACTGAGGAGGCGCACCCCAGAATGCCCAAACTGGCCGCAGCCAGCGCCACCGCAACTCCACGCGCAATCAGGTTCCGAATCATGGCCCGACCACCTCTACGATGCGGGTCGTAATTGGCCCCGGTCCTTTAGCGATGTATTGCCCGACATTATTGTCGCTGACGTAGTAGATATCCCGCAGGCGGGCGGCGTAACGCTCACCGCTCATCACCGAGGTGGTGACAATGATTTCGCTATTCGGGTTATCGGTAATGAAGCCTGACGCTATATCCAGACCGACTGCGCCGAGCATCACCGCCGATGTGGCGCTACTGTCCGCTACGCTGCGCAACACAAACACACTACCCGCCAGAGCCGTGAACAAACCCGGCATCGGGCGGATAAAACCACGATCATTGTGTGTCACTACCTGGATACTATAGGTCAGCGGCAAGCCGCTTGATGGATTCTCGCTGACGACAAATCCCTGTTCCATCAGGTGAGTAATCAGCAGATCGTGAAAGGCTTGGCCAAAATCGCTGTCGTACTTTGGCCGTTGGACGTACAGGGAGGCTGAACGCCCCTGCTGCCCGCCGGAACCGATCAGCGAATCACGCAACCGGTTAGCCACATCAGCAGTCAGAATATCCCAGTGTCCGGCCGCCTGCATTTTCTTTTGGAACGTCACCGGATAGGTGGTGGCAACGGGCACCTGGGACATACAGGCCCACAACCCCAGGCAGAGCAGGATGAGCGTGGCGGCATACGAGATCTTCATGGTTTCTCCCTCGGTTTTTATGTCCATCAGCGGACATATCCGCTGAATTTTAGGCTGGTTATACCACCGGTTCCAGCCCTTGACAACCAAGTTTCCGCCGGACGCATCGCCAAACTTTATGTAGAACATTTTTAGACGATCGATTGCTCTTGGAAACAACCAGTTGGTTATATTTTTCAAATGGTTATGTTGTGTCCATGTCAATTCTGCCGCTATTTTTGGACTGCATCCGGATGTTTTTTGCTTTAAAATTCGCCGTTCGGCGGAAGGCGTAACCCGGCCCGCGTCGGATTAACCGCCGTTTCCACCCCTCCCGCATCCCTCAATCTGCTTCCCCGGAGACCCATCGGCTTATGAAAACTGCGCATTTGCAGCCTGCTGACCGCCCGATCACCGCCGCCGACGTGCCGATGCAACCTGCCTCCTGGGATATCTGGGACAAGAAATACCGGCTGAAAGCCAAGGATGGACGGCCACTGGATGAGACCATTGATGGAACCTGTCAGCGGGTGGCGCGAGCGCTGGCCGAGGTCGAAATAACCCCGGAATTGCGGGAGCGCTGGTACGAAAAATTTTTGTGGGCGTTGCGGCATGGCGCGATTCCCGCCGGACGCATCATTTCCAACGCCGGTGCCTGGGAACACAAGCCGGCCACCTCAACCATCAACTGCACGGTGTCCGGCGCAATTCAGGACTCGATGGACGATATTCTGGGCAAAGTCCATGAGGCGGGATTGACGCTGAAGGCCGGTTGCGGCATCGGCTATGAATTTTCCACCCTTCGTCCCCGCGGCGCTTATGTTTCAGGGGCCGGCGCCTATACTTCCGGGCCGCTGTCTTTCATGGATATTTACGACAAAATGTGTTTCACCGTTTCGTCGGCGGGTGGGCGGCGGGGGGCACAAATGGGGACTTTCGACATCGGTCACCCGGACGTCATGGAGTTTATCCGCGCCAAACGCGAAGCGGGTCGGTTGCGGCAGTTCAACCTGTCGTTGTTAATTACCCGCGAATTCATGGAAGCGGTCCGGCATGACGCTGACTGGGTGCTGGCGTTTCCGCTGCTGGCCAGGGAAGTCGAGCAGGATCGGATCGATTTGAGCGACCCCGAACGGATTGTGTGGCGCGAATGGCCGATCACGGCGGGCTTGATGGTCAATGAAACCGGACAAGCTGCCTGCAAAATTTACCGGAAAATCCACGCTCGACGGCTTTGGGATGCCATCATGGCGTCCACTTACGATTATGCAGAACCGGGTTTCATTCTGATTGATGAAGTCAACGAGATGAACAATAACTGGTTCTGCGAAAACATCCGGGCTAGTAATCCTTGCGGCGAACAGATGCTCCCTCCTTATGGTTCGTGCCTGCTCGGTTCAGTCAATCTCACTCAGTTTGTCCAGGATCCGTTTACCGCTCAGGCTCGTTTCGATTGGAAAACGTATCGGGAAGTCGTTGGCATTTTTACCCGGATGCTGGATAATGTGGTAGAAATCAACGGTCTGCCGCTGGAGCAACAACGCCGGGAAATTGCCGACAAACGCCGGCATGGGATGGGTTATCTGGGGCTGGGTTCTACCCTGACTCTGCTCGGCATGAAGTATGGCTCGCCGGAATCGTTGGCATTCACCGAAAAAGTCACCCGGGAACTGGCGCTGACCGGCTGGCGCACCGCCTTGGATTTGGCGCGAGAAAAAGGATCAGCCCCAATCCTGGAACGGGAGTTTACCGTGACCGCGGCCATGCTGCGCCAACGTCCAGAGATGGTCCGCGACGGAATTCAGTCAGGCGATCGAATCAAGGGTAAGGTCTTACACGCCCGGTATAGCCGCTATATGCAACGGATCGCCGAAGTAGATACGGATTTGGTGGCAAAACTGGCCGAAGTGGGCGCCCGCTTTACCCATCATGCCTCTATCGCTCCGACCGGCACCATCGCCTTATCTCTCGCCAACAACGCCAGCAACGGCATTGAACCCAGTTTCGCACATCACTACTTCCGCAACGTGATCCGCCCCGGCAAGAAGTCCAAGGAAAAGGTGGATGTATTTTCCTTTGAATTGCTGGCCTACCGGCATTTGATCAATCCCCGGGCTATGTCCAATGCGGAATCCGACGAAGAACGCCTGCCGGAAGTGTTCATGACTGCCGACGCCGTGACGCCCCGCCAACACGTCGATATTCAGGCTGCCGCGCAGAAGTGGATTGACTCGAGCATTTCCAAAACAGCGAATGTTCCGCCCGATTTTCCCTATGAAGCGTTCAAGGACATTTATTTTTACGCCTATGAACAGGGTCTCAAGGGCTGCACGACTTTCCGATTCAACCCGGAGGCCTTTCAGGGGGTGCTGGTCAAGGAACAAGATCTGGCGAATACCCGCTACCGGTTTGTGCTGGAAGACGGCTCGGAAATCGAAGTTCCAGGCAACGAAGAAATCGAGTACGACGGTGAAATCCATACTGCCGCCAACTTATTCGACGCTCTGAAAGAAGGTTATTATGGCAAGTGGTAACCGCTGGCCGCGACGCCCGGCCCTGGAGGCAAGACATGGCGACTCGAATTGATCAGAAAATCATCCGCTACAACGTCGTCAAGCCCGGTGGCACTCCACCTCTTGTCGAAGCCATCGCTCCGGCCGTACAGCAAATGCATGAAAGTCTGGAACGACCCGATGTCTTGCCTGGCGCGACCTACAAGGTGAAGACGCCATTGTCCGATCATGCGCTCTATATCACCATCAACGACGTGGTTCTCAACCCTGGCACCGAACATGAGATGCGCCGCCCGTTCGAGGTTTTCATTAATTCCAAGGCGATGGATCATTTTCAATGGATCGTTGCCCTGACCCGCATTATTTCAGCGGTGTTCCGCAAGGGTGGCGATGTCACCTTTCTGGTGGAGGAAATGCGTTCGGTATTCGATCCCAAGGGCGGCTATTTCAAAAAGGGCGGTAAATACATGCCCTCGCTGGTTGCGGAAATCGGCGACGTGATTGAATCGCACATGCGCTCGATTGGCCTGCTCAAGGAGGATGGTCCCGATGAACACCAACGTAAACACATCGCAGCCCAGCGCAATAAATACGAACTCGGCGTGAAAGCGGTTGAAGATGCCCGCGCCGATGGATTTCCGGTGGAAGCCACGCTGTGCAACAAATGCCAGACCAAAGCCGTCATCGTCATGGATGGCTGTCTGACGTGTCTGAGTTGCGGCGATTCGAAGTGTTCCTGAACCCAAGCGAGACTGCGCATGCCATCAAAATTGCCCAACACAATGACGGTGATTGAAATTACCGAGTCCGGCGGCCCGGAAAAATTGGTTCCAGCCCGCCGCGAGATTCCAACTCCAGCGTCCGGTGAAGTCTTGATCCAGGTGACTGCGGCTGGCATCAATCGTCCGGATTGCCTGCAACGCCAAGGGGGTTATCCGCCGCCGCCGGGCGCGTCTGATATTCCCGGTCTGGAAGTCGCCGGTACGATTGTCGCCTTGGGCGCGGGGGTAGAGACCTGGAAAACCGGCGACGAGATTTGCGCCTTGCTGACCGGCGGCGGCTATGCCGAATATTGTGTCGCGCCCGCTCTACAATGCTTGCCGGTTCCCGCTGGGCTAACCCTGCAACAGGCCGCTGCATTGCCAGAAAATTTTTTCACCGTCTGGAGTAATGTGTTCGACCGGGCGCGGCTACAACCGGGTGAAAGTCTATTGGTTCATGGCGGCGCGTCCGGCATCGGCGTTACCGCCATTCAACTGGCCCGGGCGTTGGGGTCGCGGGTTTTCGCCACTGTCGGCGCCGACCGCAAAGTGCAACCCTGTCTCGACCTGGGCGCAGAGCGAGTCATCAATTACCGCAAAGAAGACTTTGTTAAAGCGATCAAGGACGCTACCGGCAACCGGGGAGTAGATGTGACGCTGGATATGGTCGGTGGTGACTACGTTCAGCGTAACCTCAGCGCTTTGGCCGTCGAGGGCCGGCTCGTGTTTATTGCTTTCCTGCGCGGGGCCAAGATCGAATTGAATCTAGCCCCGGTGATGATGAAGCGGCTGACGATCACCGGCTCAACCTTGCGATCACGCCCCATTGAACATAAGGCCGCTATCGCCGCCGCCCTGCAAAAAACCGTCTGGCCGTTGCTCACCAGCGGCGCAATCCAGCCGATCATTGACCGGATTTTCCCCTTGCCCGAAGCCGTCTCCGCCCATGCCCTGATGGAATCGAACCAGCATATCGGCAAGCTGCTGCTTCAGGTTACCTGACCCCGCTTTTCCCGCCGCCTCCGAACCCTGCGCCCCGCTGCGGTTCCGACAATTTATTCTGCACTGCAACAAAAAGTCAGTTATGGTGTCCTTACCGTAGCTGACTCGCCGGCACGGATCGCCGGAAAAATCGTGATCGATCAACTAGAGTGGATAGTGGGTGTTGCCTGATATCCAGCTTTCTGCTGAAGACGTCAAAACCGGTTTGGCAATCCACGATAACGAATCAGTCAAATAACCATATTTCGCGAGACACGTTGGGCCGGTGAGCGTACCCCGGTTATGAATGAGAGGTTGAATTCCATGCGCATCCGTTACCCCTTTCACCACCCGTTTATCTGGTTTGAAAATGGCGGCTGGTGGTTCAAAGTCTTTGACGAATGCTTCGGTCCGTATCAGAACATGATCGAAGCCCGCCATAATTTTCTTGTTATTAAAGGGCTTAGCCAACAGCTCCGCGAAGCGGTTGCTGGTTAGTCAGAGCGTGCTGAAAGATGGAACTCGATCCCGAAATTCACGCTGCAGTCAGCGAGGCAACGCGCCGTTACCTCATTAAACGCCGCACCCGGGTTGCTCCTTTCACCCGGCGGCATTTTTCGTTCAAAGGCGCATGGCGAATCAACCGGCGCGCCCTCGGCAAAGATTTGTTGCGTACTCCAGCCAATGTGCTGTGGGCAGTTCCGCAATTGCTGGCGCAGGGCGGTGCGACGCTTGCTCGCAAGCTGAGGTTTGAAAACCTGGCTCACCAGTTCGAACGCCTGCCGCCCGGGTTCAAAACGGATGTTGAACGGGAGGTTGAATGGCTAATTTACAGCGAGTTGCTGGAATTGCCTTTTACCCAGGATGACCGCCGCTGTACCCATGACGCGCTTCTGGAAGAAATTCTGGCGCATCCCCCCATCACTCAATTGTTAATCCTGGCACTGCAACGACTGGATCAGCTCGCCCAGCAGCAGAACTTCCGGCAACGGCTTGAAGAGTATCTGACTACCTACACGACTAGCCGCACCGCAGCGGCGGATTTGTCCGGATCCTTGCTTAGCCTGGCCGCCGGAGTTGCGGCTTTCAAGCAGTTCACCCCCGGTGCCATGGCCGTTGGTAGCGCAGCAGCAACCGCCATCGCCAATCAGCTGGCTATCGCCAACTTTGCGCTGGGCTCGACGCTCGGCTCGTTTTATTACGGCCTGTTTCCGGCTGTCGCCTCTACCGGATTACTGGCCGCGACCACTGGTGGGCTAATCGCAGCGCTGGGTATTCTGAGTGCCCTTGCCGGCGTGATTACCGATCCACTCCAGCAAGCCCTCGGTCTACATGAACGTAAATTGTTAAAATTACTGGATACGCTCGAACAGGAACTCACCGATCAGGGCGACGGCTACCGTCTGCACGATGCCTATGCTGCACGAATTTTCGACCTTTGGGACCTGCTGCAAACTACAACCCGCGTCTTGGCCTGATGCCATCCATCATCTGTTTAGCGAATCGCAGCCGCAAAAAAACCGGGACCAGCCCGGCTTTCCGTTTACAACGTACTCCGTTCTATTCAGCTACTGCCTTAGGCCGATCCACCAGCTCAACATAGGCCATAGGGGCGTTGTCGCCGGCGCGGAACCCGCACTTCAGAATCCGCAGGTATCCACCCGGACGCAACTGATAGTGGGGCCCTAACTGATTAAACAGCTTGGTCACCACGCCCCTGTCACGCAGCCGGTCAAAGGCCAGCCGCCGGTGCGCCACACTATCCTGCTTGGACAGGGTGATCAGCGGTTCAGCGACTTGCCGCAACTCCTTGGCCTTAGGTAGCGTGGTGCGGATGAGTTCATGGGTAAACAGCGAAGCGGCCATGTTGCGTAACATGGCCTTGCGATGGCTGCTGGTGCGATTTAACTTGCGACCGGCTTTGCGATGGCGCATGACGACAGTTCCTTAAAAAACGCGAAAATTCGGATCAGCAAACGACGCTGGCGGATATTGAAGAACCGCCTTATTCAGCTTCGGTTTCAGTTTCGCCATCCGCTACCGCAGTATGCGATTCTGCTTGGGATAGCTTCTCTGCATCCGCCGCCGCATCGGCGGCCATACTCGCCCGCCGTGCGGCGGCCCGTTCTTCAGCTTGCTCGAGATTCAGGTTTGGCGGCGGCCAGTTATCAACCTTCATCCCCAAGGCCAGCTTGAACTTGGATAGCACATCCTTGATCTCAGTCAGCGATTTCTTGCCAAGATTCGGCGTTTTGAGCAATTCCGATTCAGTGCGCTGTACCAGATCGCCAATGTAATTGATATTTTCAGCTTTCAGGCAATTGGCTGAGCGTACTGTCAGCTCTAAATCGTCCACCGGCTGAGTCAGGACCGGGTCGATATCCACCAGTGGCATCAGGATGGGTTCATCCTGTTTTCCTTGGAGATCGATAAATACTGACAACTGATCCAGCAAAATCCGAGCCGCAGTACGGATGGATTCCTCCGGATCAATCGTACCGTTGGTTTCCAGATCCAGAATCAGTTTGTCAAGGTTGGTACGCTGTTCAACGCGGGCGCTCTCAACCCGATAGCTGATTCGTTCAACGGGACTAAAAGAAGCATCCAGCCGCAACCGACCAATCGATTGGGTTTCACTGTCAACACCTTCCCGCTGGGTAGCCGGCCAGTAACCACGTCCTCGCTCGACCTTAATCCGCATGCTCAACTCGCCGCTCTTGGTCAGATGGGCAATGACATGATTCGGATTAGCGATATCCACCGCATGGGTTTTCTCGATATCGCCCGCTACTACCCGCCCTGGCCCCTTCTTGGTGAGCGTCAATTCAGCGTCTATAACGCCTTCTTGCAGAGTGACCGCTACCCCTTTCAGGTTGAGCAAGATGTCAATGACATCCTCCTGTACACCTTCTATGGTGGAGTACTCGTGTAGCACCCCATCGATCACGCACTCGACAATGGCGGCTCCAGGAATGGAGGACAGCAGAATCCGCCGCAAGGCATTGCCGAGGGTATAGCCAAAGCCACGCTCCAGCGGCTCCACGGTCACTCGCGCCAACCGCGGCCCCAGTTTCTCCACTTCGACGCGGGTCGGTTTCAGCAAATCAAATGCACCCACCATCCGTTTACCCTCGGAGTCGGTCACTTGGAATACAACTCCACTACCAGAGACTCGTTGATATCCGGCGGCAGATCGCCACGATCAGGAACCCGCTTGAATACCCCGCTGAGTTTACTGATATCCACCTCTACCCACTCCGGGAAACCATGCCCCTGGGCTAACTGTAGCGAGTACTGGATACGAGTCTGATTACGGCTTTTTTCATGGACCGCAACCATATCCCCGGCGCGAACTTGGCAAGAAGGAATATTGACCCGCTGGCCATTGACGGTAATCGCCCGGTGAGAAACCAGTTGCCTAGCTTCAGCGCGGGTGCTACCAAAACCCATCCGGTACACCACGTTATCCAAACGGCATTCCAGCAGTTTCAGCAGATTTTCACCGGTCGCACCACGACGACGGGCCGCTTCTTTATAGTAGTTGAGGAATTGCCGCTCCAGCACGCCATAGGTGCGACGCAGTTTCTGTTTTTCCCGCAACTGCAAGCCATAGTCGGACAGCCGGGGACGGCGGGCACCATGCTGGCCCGGCGGCCGTTCCAGATTGCACTTGGACTCTACGGGCCGGGCGGCGGATTTGAGAAACAGATCCACACCTTCCCGACGGCTCAGCTTGCATTTAGGACCGAGATATCTCGCCACGGTAGGACTCCTGAACTAGACGCGCCGACGTTTCGGAGGACGGCAGCCGTTATGGGGAATCGGCGTGACGTCCATGATGCTCATGATCTTGAATCCGGCGGCATTCAACGAGCGAACCGCCGATTCGCGACCCGGACCTGGGCCCTTGACGTTGACTTCCAGATTCTTGACACCGTACTCCTTCACCACATTACCGACCCGCTCAGCGGCGACTTGCGCTGCGAACGGGGTACTCTTGCGGGAACCGCGAAAACCCGATCCACCCGAAGTAGCCCATGCCAAGGTATTGCCCTGACGGTCAGTGATCGTGATGATGGTGTTGTTGAACGAGGCGTGGACATGGGCGATGCCATCCACCACATTTTTTTTGACGCGCTTGCGCGTTTTGGTAACCGGTTTTGCCATGCTCCGACCTATGCCAGCGGATTTACAGAAAACTCAGGCGTCTATTTGCGGATTGCGCGGCGCGGACCCTTGCGCGTCCGGGCGTTGGTGCGAGTGCGTTGACCCCGCACCGGCAGACCGCGCCGATGCCGCAGGCCCCGATAGCAGCCCACATCCATCAGTCGCTTGATGCTCATCGAAACTTCACGGCGCAAATCGCCTTCTACAACATACTTACCCACTTCAGCGCGTAATGCGTCAACTTGGGCTTCATCCAAATCCCGCACTTTGCGATCCGGGGGAACATGGACTGCTGCACAAATCTGCTTGGCTCGGGTCGAACCAATACCATAAATAGCCTGCAACGCGATGATCGCGTGTTTATTGACCGGAATGTTGATGCCTGCAATACGGGCCATGCCTTGAAACTCCTCCCATCGCCGCCAGGTAATCCATCCACGCAAAAGAGCGGGAGTGTACTTGGGTCAGCGCTGCAAAATCAATCAGAATTGTTGGTTTATCCCTGCCGCTGTTTGTGGCGGGCATCCTTGCAGATCACCCGCACTACGCGGTCACGGCGGATGATTTTGCAGTTGCGACAGATTTTTTTTACCGAGGCGCGTACTTTCATCATCGTTCTCCAGATTCAATTCGACAAGCGCCATCTAAAATAACAGCGCTTGGTTAATGGCTTCAATCAGCGCAACAGATTTTGGCCTTTGAAACTACTTTTCTTCAACAGGCTCTCGTACTGATGCGACATCAGGTGCGCCTGAACCTGGGCCATAAAGTCCATCACCACTACCACGATAATCAACAGTGATGTTCCGCCAAAATAGAATGGCACCCGCCAGTACAGAATGAGAAACTCGGGTAGCAGACAGACGACAGTGATGTAGGCAGCACCCACCAGAGTCAACCGGGTTAATACCTTATCGATGTAAGTCGCCGTCTGCAAACCCGGACGGATACCCGGAATAAATGCTCCAGACTTCTTCAGATTATCGGCGGTTTCCTTGGAATTAAATACCAGCGCTGTGTAAAAGAAGCAGAAAAAGATAATCAGACCAGCATAAAGCAGTACATACAGCGGTTGTCCGGGCGACAAAGCCGAACTGATGTCTCGCAGCCATTCCATGTGCGGGGCGTTACCGAACCAACTGCCCAAGGTTGCTGGAAACAGAATTAGGCTAGAGGCAAAGATCGGCGGGATGACGCCCGACATATTCAGCTTCAGTGGCAAATGAGTCGTCTGGGCGGCATACACTTTCCGACCCTGCTGACGTTTAGCGTAGTTGACCGTGATCCGACGCTGGCCGCGCTCGACAAAGACCACAAATCCGGTGACTACTACCGAGAGCAACAACAGAAACAGCACCAATATGACATGCAGTTCGCCGGTACGAGCCAACTCCAGGGTACCGCCGACGGCCTGTGGCAATCCGGCGACGATGCCGGCGAAAATAATCATGGAAATACCGTTGCCGATGCCGCGCTCGGTGATCTGCTCACCCAGCCACATCAGGAACAGGGTGCCGGTCACCAAGGTAATGGTCGCCGTCATAATGAAACCGATACCGGGAGCAATCACTACCGAGGCGCCACCCGCCATCTGGTTTTGCAAGGCGATGCTGACGCCAATCCCTTGGAATGCCGCCAATACCACAGTCAGATAGCGGGTATAGCGTGTCAGGGTGTGGCGCCCGGCAGCGCCTCCTTCCTTGCGCAACTGTTCAAGCGCCGGAACAACCATCGACATCAGCTGCAGAATGATGGACGCCGAAATGTAGGGCATGACCCCTAAGGCGAAGACGCTTAATCGCCGCAACGCACCACCCGAAAACATGTTGAACATGTCAAGAATGGTCCCGCGCTGCTGATCGAACAACTGCGCCATCGCGTGCGGGTCAATGCCCGGCACCGGAATGTGGGCGCCGATACGGAACACCAACAACGCCCCCAGCAGGAACAGCAGACGTTGACGCAGTTCAGTCATTTTGCCGAGATCCGGCAGGGCAGCAGCCATCGCGGTTACTCTTGAATCGTTCCGCCAGCCGCGAGTACCGCATCACGGGCACCTTTGGTTAGCGCCAGACCACGCAGAATCACCGGCTTACCCAGCTTGCCGGAAACGATTACTTTGGCTTTTTTGGCGAAGATCGGAACCAGATTAGCGGCCTTAAGCGCCGCCAGATCGATGACCTCGGCCTTCACCTTTTCCAATGCGGCCAGCCGCACCTCGGCAGTCTCCTTGGCGGTCATTGAATGGAAGCCACGCTTGGGCAGTCGCCGCTGCAAGGGCATCTGGCCGCCTTCAAAACCGACTTTATGATAGCCGCCAGCGCGAGCGTGCTGGCCTTTATGGCCTCGCCCGCTGGTCTTGCCGAGGCCGGAACCGATGCCGCGCCCGACCCGTTGCTTGTCCGGACGACTGCCGGAAGCTGGTTTGAGGGTATTGAGTCGCATGGTTCAGGCCTCCTCGACCTTGAGCAGGTAGGACACCTTGCGGATCATGCCGCGATTTTCCGGGGTATCGACGATCACCGAAATACTGTGGGTCCGCCGTAATCCCAGTCCGCGCACACAAGCCCGGTGGTTAGCCAGCCGGCCATGGGCGCTCTTGACCAGCGTCACTTTCAATTTGTTGTCGGCCATGCGTCTTAACTCCGAATCTCGTCCACGCTTTTGCCACGCTTGGCTGCCTGGTAATCAGGCGACCTCATCGTACTTAGACCGCGAATGGTCGCCCGCACCACATTAATGGGATTGCGCGAGCCGATACACTTGGCCAGCACATCCTTGACTCCGACCACATCAAACACCGCCCGCATCGCGCCGCCGGCAATAATGCCGGTGCCTTCCGAGGCCGGCTGCATGAACACCTGGGCTGCGCCATGCCGGGCCATCACCGGGTATTGCAGGGTAACGCCGTTGAGCGGAACCTTGCTCATGTTTTTGCGGGCCTTGTCCATCGCTTTCTGAATCGCCATCGGCACTTCACGGGCCTTGCCATAACCCAGTCCAACCCGGCCATTGCCATCACCGACCACGGTCAGTGCGGTGAAACCAAACTGCCGCCCGCCCTTGACTACCTTGGCTACGCGGTTGACGGTGATCAGTTTTTCCTGTAAGCCGTCGCTGTTTTGGGAACTTTCCACGTTCGTCGCCATATCTGCTCCTTAAAACTGCAAACCATGTTCGCGGGCGGCGTCAGCCAAGGCCTTGACTCGGCCGTGATACTTGAAGCCGGAACGGTCAAAGGCCACTTGAGTAATCCCGACCGCCTTGGCTTTCTCGGCAATCGCCTGGCCTACCGCCTTAGCGGCGGCAACATCGCCGGTGCTTTTGAGCGCTTGGCGCAAGGCCGGCTCCAAGGTAGAAGCGGCGGCCAGAGTCCGATCGCCGGCCTCTGCGGGAATAATGATCTGGGCGTAAATATGCCGGGGGGTGCGATGGATGCACAGGCGGCACACACCCAGTTCCCGAATCTTGTAGCGGGTCCGCAACCCGCGCCGCAAGCGGGCGGTTTTCTTGTCGGCTGCTTTCTTGTCCATGATCAGTCTCTTACTTCTTCTTGGCTTCTTTCAGGATGATGGTCTCACCCGCATAACGCACACCCTTGCCCTTATAGGGTTCCGGCGGCCGATAGGCGCGAATTTGGGCGGCGACTTCGCCAACCTGTTGCTTGTCTACGCCCCGGATCATAATTTCGGTCGCAGTAGGCGTTTGAATGGCGATGCCCTCCGGGACCTTGAACTCAACCGGATGGGAGAAGCCAAGCGTCAGATTCAACACGCGGCCCTGCGCCTGAGCTTTGTAGCCGACCCCAACCAGCTGTAGCTTGCGCTGGAATCCGTCGGTCACGCCAATCACCATGTTGTTGAGCAAGGCCCGCATGGTGCCGGTCATCGCCCGATACTTGGCTTCGTTGGTCAGGACCCGGGGGCTGACTTTCAGCTCTTCGCCATCGCGCTCGACCGCCACCCACGGATGCACCAGCAATTCTGCTGCGCCGTTCTTGCCCTTGAGCGCGACCTGCTGACCGATAATGGTCACATCGACGCCGACCGGCACCGGGATGGGTTTCTTGCCGACCCGCGAGGTGCGAATTTTCTTTTCCTTGATGAGACTTGCCATTGCGGTTGCTCCTTTAGGCCACGAAGCACAGCACTTCACCGCCATGACCTGCAACGCGGGCGGCGCGGTCGCTCATCAGACCCCGGGGCGTCGAAATAATCGCCACCCCTAATCCGTTCATCACGTTGGGCAAGTCATCCTTGCCGCAAAACACCCGCCGGCCTGGCTTGCTGATCCGGTCAATACGGTCGATCACCCGCCGCCCCTCGAAATATTTGAGGACAACCGTCAGTTCCGCCTTACCGGGGTCAGTCGGCACGACCGCAAAGTCGGTGATATAGCCCTCGTCACGCAACACTTGGGCAATGGCGGTCTTCACTTTGGAAGCCGGCATCGTCACCTGGGTTTTGGTGGCGCTCTGGGCGTTACGGATGCGGGTCAGCATGTCCGCAATGGGGTCGGTCATACTCATTCTGAAAATTACTCCACAGGGTCAGTCGTGGGATCGCCGCTTGGAAGCGAAACAATCCCATGAACTTAAAAACTGGTGGTGGGACGGGATCGATTTAACCACTCGATTTACTTACCAACTGGCTTTGCGCAGGCCCGGCACGTCGCCGCGCATGGTGGCTTCCCGCAGCTTGTTCCGGCCCAAGCCGAACTTGCGGTAAAAACCATGCGACCGTCCGGTTAGCCGGCAACGGTTGTGCAATCGGCTCGGACTGGCATCGCGGGGCTGCGCCTGCAATTTTTGCTGCGCTTCCCGCCGGCACTGATCACTATTTGCCGGGTCGCGGATGGTTTCCTTCAACTCGGCCCGCTGCGCGGCGTACTGCTTGACAATACGCGCCCGCTTGATCTCGCGGTTAATCATGCTCAGTTTTGCCACAGACTGAATCCTCAGTTCCGGAACGGGAAATTGAATGCGGCCAGCAGAGCGCGGCCTTCTTCATCAGTCCGCGCCGTAGTGGTGATAGTGATGTCGAGGCCACGAATGGCATCGATTTTGTCGTAGTCAATTTCCGGAAAAATGATCTGTTCGCGTACGCCCAAGCTGTAATTGCCGCGTCCATCAAAAGCCTTGGCACCGAAACCGCGAAAGTCACGGATGCGCGGAATAGCAATGTTGACCAGCCGATCCAGAAATTCGTACATCCGGTCGCGGCGCAGCGTCACTTTGCAGCCGATCGGCCAGCCCTCGCGGATTTTGAAGCCGGCAATGGACTTGCGCGACAGGGTAACGATGGGCTTTTGACCAGCGATCTGGGTTAGGTTGCTGACCGCATGATCCATGATTTTCTTGTCAGCTACCGCCTCACCGACCCCCATGTTCAGGGTGATCTTGGTAATGCGCGGCACTTCCATGACATTGCGGTACTGGAACTGCTCGCGCAGCTTGGGTGCTACCGTTTCACGATAAAACTGTTGCAGTCGGGCCATGACTTTTCCTCAGACATCCACGACTTCGTTGTTGGACTTGAAGTAGCGCACTTTGCAGCCATCTTCCAGCACCCGGATCCCGGTCCGGTCGCCCTTTTTGGTGATCGGGTTGAACAGCATCACGTTGGACACATGAATCGTTGCCTCACGCTCAATAATGCCGCCTGAGATGCCTTTAGCGGGATTAGGCTTAGTATGGCGTTTGACCAGATTGACGCCGCCCACGATCAGCCGCTGACCCTCCTCGACCACCCGCATCACCTTGCCACGTCGGCTCTTGTCTTTGCCAGCGATGACGATGACCTCATCGTCTTTTCGTATTTTACGCATTGCCAGTTTCCTCCCGCCTCACAGCACTTCCGGGGCCAGGGATATGATTTTCATGAACCGCTCGCTGCGCAGCTCGCGGGTGACCGGCCCAAAGATGCGGGTGCCAATCGGCTCCAGCTTGTTGTTGAGCAGCACCGCCGCGTTGCCATCAAAGCGGATTAACGATCCGTCCGGACGGCGGACGCCTTTGCGGGTCCGCACCACCACGGCGTTGTAAACCTCGCCCTTATTGACCTTGCCGCGCGGGATCGCGTCTTTGATGCTGACCTTGATGATGTCGCCAATCTGCGCATAGCGGCGATGGGAGCCGCCGAGCACCTTGATGCACATCAACCGGCGGGCACCGCTGTTATCGGCGACTTCCAACATCGTTTGCATCTGAATCATGGTTTTACATTCCGTCTACGAATTGGAGAAAGCGCCCGCCGGGGCGCGGCTATTGCGCCCGATCGACCACGCTGACCAACATCCAGGATTTAGTCTTGGACAGAGGCCGACATTGCTGGACGGTGACCAGATCGCCCTCGCGACACTCATTACTTTCATCGTGGGCGTGTAGTTTGGTCGTCCGGCGAATGTACTTGCCGTAAACCGGGTGCTTGACCAGTCGCTCGATGGCGACAGTGATGGTCTTGTCCATTTTGTTGCTGGTGACGCGCCCAGTCAGGGTGCGCTCCGCCTGAGTTTCCGTGGTCATGCCTGGCTCGCCTTTTCGCTCATCACCATCTTGACCCGGGCGATATTGCGCCGTGCCTGCCGGAACAGGTGGGGCTTGGTCGCCTGGCCAGTCGCTTTTTGCATCCGCAGATTGAACTGCTCGCGCAACAGCGCCAGCAATTCCTGTTTCAAATCGTCCACGTTTTTTTGCCGTAGTTCGCTCGCATTCATCACATCACCATCCGGGTCACAAAGATCGTCTGCACCGGCAGCTTGGCCGCCGCCAGCCGAAACGCCTCGCGGGCGACTTCCTCGGATACGCCTTCCACTTCATACAGCACCCGGCCCGGACGGACCGGTGCGACCCAGTATTCAACATTACCCTTGCCACTGCCCATCCGGACTTCGAGGGGCTTTTTGGTAATGGGCTTGTCCGGGAAAATACGGATCCATACCTTGCCGCCGCGCTTGATATAGCGATTGATCGCGCGACGGGCGGCTTCGATCTGGCGGGCCGTCAGCATCCCACGGGTGGTACATTTCAGCCCGTACTCACCGAAACTGACCGAGGCGCCGCTGGTCGCTACGCCCTGGTTGCGCCCTTTGCGCTGTTTGCGAAATTTGGTTCTTTTCGGCTGTAACATGTTCTATCTCATCTGGCAGCAGGCGAACCCGACCAAGTGGCGTTTCGCGCTCATTCACGATCCCGATCCCGTTCGCGATCCCGGCGATCAGCCGGTTTGTCCGGCTTAGCCTCGGCAGGCCGGTCAAAGCCGAACACTTCGCCCTTGAAAATCCAGACCTTGACCCCGATCACTCCATAAGTAGTGCGGGCTTCGGCCAGACCATAGTCAATATTGGCCCGGAGGGTATGCAGCGGCACCCGTCCTTCACGAGTCCACTCGCTGCGGGCGATTTCGGCACCGTTCAAACGTCCGGCCACCTGAATCTTGATTCCCAGCGCCCCCAGTCGCATGGCATTAGCTACCGAGCGTTTCATCGCCCGGCGGAACATGATTCGTCGCTCCAGCTGCTGGGCTACGCCCTCGGCGACCAGTTGCGCATCCAGTTCCGGCTTACGGATTTCCTCAATATTGATCTGGAGATCCTTGACCTCCAACCCCATCATTTTGGCAACTGCCTTCCGCAAAGCCTCAATGTCTTCGCCTTTCTTGCCAATTACGACCCCGGGCCGGGCGGTGTGAATGGTGACGCGAGCCAACCGTGCCGGCCGCTCGATCTGAATTCGGCTCACCGAGGCCGTGGACAGCTTCTTCTTTAGAAACTGCCGCACTTTCAGGTCGGTTTCCAGCAAGTCAGGAAAATTCTTGCTGCTGGCGTACCACTTGGATGTCCAGTCGGAGGAGATACCGAGCCGAATTCCGGTGGGATTGACTTTCTGACCCATGTCGTTTTCTCGCTCCTGTTACTCGGCGACGGTCACAGTGATATGGCTGGTGCGCTTGACGATCCGGTTGCCACGACCCTTGGCGCGAGCATGCATCCGCTTCAGCAGCGGGCCGCAATCCACGCAAATGGCAGCAACTTTCAACTCATCAATATCTGCGCCTTCGTTGTTTTCAGCATTGGCGATGGCCGATTCCAGCACCTTCTTGATCAGCGAAGCGGCTTTTTTGTCGCTGAACGTCAGAATCTGCAAGGCCCGCTCGATCGGCAGATTACGGACCTGATCGGCCACCAGCCGGGCTTTCTGCGGCGAGATGCGGGCATGTCTCAAAATAGCAACGGCTTGCATCGGATCGTTTTCCTATTTGGACTTCTTGTCCGCCGCATGTCCGCGATAAGTGCGGGTTGCAGCGAACTCGCCCAGTTTGTGGCCGATCATGTTTTCAGTCACCAGAATCGGCACATGCTGGCGGCCATTGTGGACCGCGATGGTCAACCCGATCATTTCGGGCAGAATCATCGACCGCCGCGACCACGTTTTTATAGGACGCTTGGCGTGAGTGGCGATCGCCTGCTCCACCTTCTTGATCAGGTGAAGATCGACGAACGGGCCTTTTTTAATCGAACGTGGCACCTTGGGTGTCCTCCGGGTTCAGCCTTATTTCTTGTTGCGCCGGCGCACGATCAACTTATCGGTGCGCTTGTTCGAGCGGGTCTTGTAGCCCTTGGTTGGCGTTCCCCATGGCGAAACCGGATGGCGTCCACCGGAGGTGCGGCCTTCACCGCCGCCGTGCGGGTGATCAACCGGATTCATGGCAACGCCGCGCACCGTCGGGCGAACGCCGCGCCACCGTTTAGCCCCGGCCTTGCCGAGTGAGCGCAGGTTGTGTTCCTCGTTGCCCACTTCGCCGATGGTGGCCTTGCAATCAGCATGAACCTTGCGAATTTCGCCAGAGCGCAGCCGCAGGGTCGCGTAGTTGCCATCACGAGCGATCAATTGTGCTGAAACACCGGCGCTGCGAGCCAGTTGCGCTCCTTTGCCAGGCCGCAGCTCAATGCAATGGAGCTGACTGCCGATGGGCGCGTTCCGCAGTGGCAACGCATTGCCCGGCTTGATCGGTGCGGCCGGTCCGGACATCAGGCTAGCGCCGGTACCGACGCCGCGCGGGGCGATAATGTAGCGGCGTTCGCCATCGGCGTACAGCAGCAAGGCGATATGAGCGCTACGGTTGGGATCGTATTCCAGACGCTCAACCGTGGCTGGAATATTGTCCTTGTCGCGTTTGAAGTCGACAATCCGGTAATGCTGTTTGTGGCCGCCGCCCTGATGCCGTGTGGTAATCCGGCCCATATTGTTGCGACCGCCAGTGCGGCTCTGTTTTTCAGTCAACGGCGCATAGGGGCGGCCCTTATGGAGTTCCGGGCTAACCACCTTGACAACGAACCGCCGACCGGGCGATGTAGGTTTGGTCTTGACGATGGACATGGAAATTTACCTTATCCTGGGTATCGGAGCTGTCGACGCCGGTTCACTCGGCCACCATGAAATCAATCTCATGACCGGCTTCCAGCGAAACATAGGCTTTCTTCCAGTCTGAACGCCGGCCCTGGATCGCCCCGAACCGCTTGCGCTTGCCCTTGACGTTGACCACGGTGACGCCCTTGACCTTGACCTTGAACAGCAACTCGACAGCGTTCTTGATTTCGGTCTTGGCCGCATCACGGGCGACCTTGAAAACGATCTGGTTATACTTTTCAGCGACCCGGGTGGCTTTCTCGGAAACGTGGGGGGCCAGCAGGATTTTCAGCAATCGTTCTTCGTTCACGCCAGCCACTCCCCGACGCGCTGTAGAGCGCCCGCAGTTATCACCACCGTATCCGCGCCGACCAGACTGACCGGGTCCAGCGCAGCGACATCGCTCAAGGCTATGTTGCCCAAGTTGCGAGCCGACAGATACAGATTGAGATCAATCTCCTCGCTGACCAGCAATACCCGCCGCTGGCCAGCCAGACCGAACACCGTCAGTTGGGCGATCATCTGTTTGGTCTTGATTTCGGGCAGATCGAGCGCCTCGACCACCAGCAGCCGATCTTGGCGCAGCAACTCGGAAAAAATCGAGCGGATGGCGGCGCGGTACATCTTTTTATTGACTTTTTGCGAGTGATCCTGCGGCTTTGCCGCGAAGGTCACACCACCGCCCCGCCAGATCGGGCCACGGCTGCTGCCGGCGCGGGCGCGACCAGTACCTTTCTGCCGCCACGGCTTGGCTCCGCCGCCGCGCACTTCGGCACGAGTCTTCTGGGCGCGGGTGCCAGCGCGGCCACCAGCCTGATACGCCACGACGATCTGATGCACCAATGGCTCATTGAACGGCCGGGTGAAAATTTCATCGGCAACCATAAGCTGACTGATTACCGCGCCGCTGGCATTTTTAACTTGCAGTTCCATATCCGCTTCCTTACCTGCGTACTTTGACGGCGGGTCGAATCATCACGTCGCCACCCTTGGCACCCGGCACTGACCCCTTGATCGCGAGCAGATTGCGCTCGACGTCAACCCGGATGACTTCCAGATTCTGGGTGCTGCGCTGCACTGCGCCGAGGTGACCGCACATTTTCTTGCCCTTGAATACCCGACCCGGACTCTGGTTCTGGCCGATAGAACCCGGGGCGCGATGGGACAATGAGTTGCCGTGAGTGGCGCGCTGGCTGCGAAAATGGTAGCGCTTGATCACGCCGGCAAAGCCTTTACCGATACTGATGCCGGTCACGTCGACCTTCTGGCCAACATGAAATACGTCTGCTTTCAGTTCAGCGCCGACATCAATTTCAGCGCCTTCGCTTTCTGCCAGACGGAATTCCCACAGCCCGCGACCGGGTTCAACCCCGGCCTTAGCGAAATGCCCAGCCATCGGCCTGGTGACCCGACTGGCGCGGCGTTGACCCACCGTGACCTGCAGAGCGCGGTAGCCGTCGATTGCTTCGGTCTTAATCTGGGTCACCCGGTTCGGCTCGACTTCGATCAGAGTCACGGGAATTGAAACACCGTCTTCAGTGAAGACCCGCGTCATACCAGCCTTGCGGCCGATCAGTCCGATTGCCATTTTAGGAACCTCTTTTCTTTATAAATGTGTTTCCGGGCCGGAGGAGGGGAAGGCAGCCCCTCATGGCCGGGGTTGGGCACTAGTTCAGCTTGATCTGCACATCGACGCCAGCGGCAAGATCAAGCCTCATCAGAGCATCAACCGTTTTATCGGTCGGGTCCACAATATCCATCAACCGCTTGTGGGTGCGTAACTCGTACTGGTCGCGGGCGTCCTTATTGACGTGCGGCGAAATCAGCACGGTGAAACGCTCTATCTTGGTGGGCAGCGGAATTGGGCCGCGAACCTGAGCGCCGGTGCGCTTGGCGGTTTCGACAATTTCTCTCGCCGACTGGTCAATCAGCCTGTGATCAAAGGCTTTGAGACGAATACGGATTCGTTGGCTGGCCATGGTACTCACTCAATGATCTTGGCGACGACGCCGGCGCCGACTGTCCGTCCGCCTTCGCGGATGGCAAAGCGTAACCCGTCATCCATCGCAATCGGGGCAATCAGGTTGATCACCAGTCGCACATTGTCGCCCGGCATCACCATTTCCACCCCT
>CAIRMO010000091.1 GCA_903879705.1 uncultured Candidatus Competibacteraceae bacterium
AAAACAGGGTGATGATTATTAGAATTAATTAGGCGTTTTTGAACGCTTTGGGATTCTTTTATTCTTTTTTATTGGACTATCCTAAAGCCGCTAATTGATCCGCTTAAAATCAGCCTAAATACAGAGACCGGGAATTGCTGGAGAATTTCCTGATAAATCCGAATGGCTATACGATATTATTTGGTATAAGTCTGACCAAACAAAGAATCATGCAATTGCAAACAAAAATTTTGAATTTTCTGATATGATTGATGTTCCGTTAGTAGTTGAATGTGACTGGGGAAATGCTGTAGAAGTACACAAGGATTTTGAAAAACTCCTCATTGCGAAATCTAAAAATAGGGTCATGATATTTGAGGCCTCTCAAACAGATATTTCGGGACAAATTGATTGGTGTATTCAACAAATTAATAAGTTTGTACACACCCAATCTGGTGATCGATACCTTTTTTGCCCATGGACCTTAACGCAATTCGGATTTAAGCTTTTCGTTGCCCCATAAGTTTGGATATTCAAGTTGAACCTTACTATGGGCAATCATTTATCTGGCTCCCACGCTCCAGCATGGGAGCAGTCGGACAGGGTGGACATAGTCCACTTCCATCGTCTCATCACCACTCTAAAATGGCGGGCCATGCCCGCCCTACATCGCTGACCGAGACCGACAAGAGCAAGATTCCGTTCCCGGATAGCGGGATTGATAAGGTCTGGAATTATCAGCCGGGGGCTGGTGTGGCGGATGAACTGGCGAGGTTGAAGAAGGTGGAGCAGGATAAGCTGAAGCGGTTGGGGCAAGCAGGAGACGCGGAAACCATGCCCGCATTTATTCGGAGCAGTACCGTTCAGCAAGCCGAGCAAGAGGCGCTGAAATTGGGTGTCAAGTCGGTTGACTATCGGCAGCATTTAGATATTGCTAATGATGTGAATGATATTTTTGAACAGATTATCCAAAAAGGCGAGGTTTTGCCTCATCACGTTGATGTTGATGCGGCAGCTTTTGTTTTGTGGGGGCAACAATATCAGTTTAACCCGGACCGTGTACCTGCTGCTTTTTGGGCTGATGATCAAACCGGGGACACTTATTTTTACCTGAATCCAACCAGCTCTTATTGGTTAAACAAGCAAGCGCAAGCTAAACATGAACACAGTACCGGCTACTGGGCAACTGATCATCAAGATCATCCGATTTGGCACGAGCTAGGTCATGTGATGCAGTATGATAATTCTCCGATTGCTTACCAGGCACAAACTCAACTGACGCCTACTGAATTAGCTATTGCTGGCAAGGTTAGCGGATATGCTCAAATAGATGTGCGGGAATTTGTGGCGGAAACTTTTGCTGCGTTGTCTTTTGGGAAAACTTTGCCTAATGATGTTTTGACGCTTTATCAGCTTTATGGAGGGCTGTTACCATGATTCATACACGCGATGCTAATTGCCAATTCTGCTCACATTACCAAGGCGGGCAACGCTGCCAAGCTTTTCCCGCAGGAATTCCGGAAACCCTTTGGTCAGGGGAGAACCTTCATCGAGAAGCGTACCCAGGGGATAGCGGAATTCGGTACGAGCGGAAACCAATTCAACTATCAGACCCGCGCAAAATGACTAGACCCGCCAAGGCCGCCTAACCATGCCACCCCGCAACCCGTCAGAGAACAACAGACGGGTGATGATGTGGTTGATCGCTATGAGCCGCGCCAATCTGTTGATTGCGGCATGGTCAGGGCGAAGTGGGTTGTTCTAACCAGCGGTGTGACCGCGATCCGGCATTACTCTTCACCCCATCGGTCAATCGCGGCGGCCAGATCCATGATCCAAATCCCCTGACGCCACTCAAAGGGCGCATCAACCGGCGCGATGATCGTAGCGGCCTCCGGTTGCAATTCACCCACCAGGACGTGGAAACCTCGGGAAGGTTGCGGGGCTTTGGACAGTTTGATCTCGAACACGAGTCGCCGCTCGCCACGCTCCAGCACCAGGTTAACCTCGGCCCCGTTGCCGGTCCGCAAGAACGAAGGACGCCAGCGGGGCATAACCGCCAGCAGTTGCTCGATGATAAAACCCTCCCAGGACTCTCCCACTTGGGGATGAGCCAGCAGGCGGTCGAAGTTTTCAATCTCCAGCAGGGCATGCAGAATGCCGCTATCGCGGAGGTAAATTTTTGGAGAGCGCACCAGGCGTTTTTTCAGGTTGGCTTCAAAAGGCGGCAGTAACCGGACCATATAGGTTTGCTCCAGCACGCCCAGGTAGTTTTTGAGAGTGGGAACCGACAGGTCAAGAACCCCGGCCAGCTTGCTGTAGTTGAGGGTCTGACCCTGGTAGTGGGCGAGCAGCCGCCACAGCCGGTCCATCAGAGGCAGGGGCAGATTGAGTCCCAGGCTGGGAATGTCCCGTTCCAGAAAGGTGCGGATGAAGTCCTGACGCCAGTCAAAACTGTCCCGCTCGTCCCGCGCCAGCAGACTGTCAGGGAAACCGCCGCGAACCCACAGGGTTTTCCAGTCCGCCAGGGTCCCGATCTCCGGCAGCAGAAAGGGCGTCAGTTCCAATTGGGCGACGCGACCCGCCAAGGTCTCATTGGCTTGGCGGATCAGGTCCCGTGAGGCGGAACCCAGAATCAGGAAACGCCCGGGACGGCGGTCGCGGTCGATCTCGGAGCGCAGCGCCGAGAAGAACTCCGGCAGCCGTTGAATCTCGTCCAGACACACCAGCCGGTTGCGGTGGTGTTCCAGAAAGATTTCGGGTTCAGCCAAGCGGACGCGGTCAATCCGGTCCTGAAGGTCAAGGTAGATCGCGTCCAGCGGGGCCAGCGCGTGCCGGGCCAGAGTCGATTTGCCGCACTGCCGGGGACCCAGAATGACCGCCGCCGGGGCGCGGGCCAAAGCGCGATTCAGTCCCACCTCGGCGCGACGCGGCAGATAACCATGCATTTCGATAACTCCAATGATCAATTTGCATGGTTGTATGGCGCAGCGGGGCGGCTGTCAACCCCGAACCGAAAAAACCGTGATTGCCCTTCGCCGCTGACTGCCAACCCAGGCAACGCCTGACCCGGTGCCGCTATGCTCAATACTCACTACTCCACGCCATTCGGAAACCCCGCCGCCATGAACAGCCTGACCTTTGAAGCCCGAATCAGCACGGATCATGTCGTGCGTATGCCGGATGAATTGCCGATAGGTACGCTAGTCCGAATTCATGTAGAACCACTGACGGGCGATGATGTGGTTGATCGCTATGAGCCGCATACCGAAATCGGCCATTTGGCGCTGGCGGCGCGCAAGGCCTATCTCAAGGCCGGCGGGAAACTGCTGACTGCTGATGAAATTAATGCAGAGGTGCGCCGTCGTCGCGGTGGTGTTTCCGATGATTAAACGGCGGACAGCCATCGATGCCAATCTGTTGATTGCGGCATGGTCAGGGCGAAGTGGGTTGTTCGAACCAGCGCTTGAGATCCTTGAAGATCCAGCCCGTGTGTTGATTGTCAGCGATGCGCTGTGGCTGGAAGTGATCCCGAAGACAGTTTATTTCGCGCAGCATGAAGAATATGTTTTTTATCAAGGGGTTTTTGCGCAAGCGGAGTATCTGGGCTGGTCATCCGAACTCATCGATTCGGCAAAGCGCCTCGCTCAGTTGTACGGGCTGGCGGCAATGGATGCAGTACACATCGCAGTGGCGCTTGCTGCTGGCGCTGATGAGTTTATCTCAGGTGAAAAGCCGACCAAGCCCATGTTTCGAGTCAAGGAAATCGCCGTTCAATCCTTGTGGGGCTTCCGTCTGTGAGCGCACGATCATCTGCAAAATCCCTGGCCAATCTGAAAACCCAGGCGGACTGTCATGATGCCATACTCGATCCAGACTGCTCTTTACCCAATATACTCACTTCCCGCTACTCGGAGACCCCGTTGCCATGAGCGAACCCCGCATCCCCGCCGAACTGATTCATCGCCTGCGCTCCGCTCGCCGGGTGGCCGTACTCACCGGGGCAGGTATTTCCGCCGAAAGCGGCGTTCCCACCTTCCGCGAGGCCCAGACCGGGCTGTGGGCGCAATACAACCCGGAAGAACTGGCGACCCCGGACGCCTTTCGCCGCAACCCGCAACTGGTCTGGGACTGGTACCTCTCGCGGCAGGAACGGGTGCGGCTGGCCGAGCCGAATCCCGGCCACCTGGCGCTGGTCGAGATGGAGCGGCGGATCGCCGATTTCACCCTGATCACTCAGAACGTTGATGGCCTGCATCGCCGCGCTGGCAGCCACCAGATTCTGGAACTGCACGGCAATCTGTTTCGCGCCAAATGCTTCAGCGAGGATTGCCCGGTGGAAAATCCGCCGCCGGAAAGTGGGGAAATTCTGCCGCGCTGTCCGCAATGCGGCGGGTTGTTGCGACCGGATGTGGTGTGGTTCGGCGAGATGCTGCCGGCAAACATTCTACGAGCGGCGGAAAAGGCCGCCACCCAAGCCGAAGTCTTTTTCAGCATCGGCACTTCGGCTCTGGTCTACCCCGCCGCCGACCTGCCGTTGACCGCGCTCACCGCCGGGGCGATGGTGGTGGAAATCAATCCACAGCCGACCCCGCTCAGTCCTCATGTCACGTTCAGCCTGAACGGCGCGGCGGGCGTCGTATTGCCGGCGCTGATCGCCCAAACGTGGGGGATCGTGGCTTGATGCCGATTTTTCCCCTGCCGCCGGCGCGACTGGCGCTGGCCGATGGACAAACCCTCGCTTATCACCGTAGTCCTGGCGATCAGCCGGGCGTCGTGTTTCTCGGCGGCTTTACCTCTGACATGACCGGCATCAAGGCCACGACTCTGGAGCATTGGTGTCGGAGACGCGGCCAGGCGTTTGTCCGGTTCGATTATTCCGGTCACGGTGCCTCCAGTGGCCGATTCGCGGACGGCACCATTGGCCAGTGGGCGCAAGAAGCGCTGGCGGTGCTGGACGAGTTGACCGAAGGGCCGCAACTGCTGGTGGGATCGTCGATGGGCGCGTGGCTGATGCTGCTGGCGGCGCTGGCGCAACCGCAGCGGATCGCCGGTCTGCTCGGTTTGGCCTGCGCGGCGGATTTCACCGAATATCTGCTGTGGGAGCAGTTGGACGAACCACAGCGGGAACAATTGCAGCGGGAGCGACTGATTCGCCTGCCTTGTCCCTACGGCGAACCCTACCTGATTACGCTGAAGCTGATTGAGGAAGCCAAAGCGCACCAGTTGCTCAATCGGCCAGAAATTCGGATTGATGGCCCGGTACGGCTGATTCACGGGATGGCCGATGCGGATGTGCCGTGGCGAACCAGCCTTCAAGTGATGGAGAAACTGACCAGTCCCGACGTGCGCTTGATTCTGGTCAAGGACGGCGAACATACCTTGTCGCGGGACCAGGATTTGCGGTTATTGACTCGCACCTTGGGAGAAATGCTGGAGGGGCAGGGGTAGTCAATCAGGCCATCCGGGTCGCCATCGCCAACAGAATGCCGATAATTCGCTCTGGTTCCTTAATCGCGTAATCGTCGAAAAGCGTGGCCTGATGCAGATTTTTCTCCTGTCAACCTATTCCCCGAAGGGCTGCTCAACGGCATGATCACCACCGTTCTGACAAGAGTGCGTCCCAACGGGCTGAAAACCTGTGATGACGCATTTTATCTTAAATCCTGACCACCGCTGGCTCCGGTCCGAAGCCGATTATTTCCACCCGCAAGGTCGCGCATTGCAATGATGTTTGGAAAACTGTTTGGTGCAGCATTCGGCTTTATGACCGGCGGGCCGCTGGGCGCATTGATGGGCGCAGCGGTTGGCCATGCCATCGATCAAGGTGCGCAAAAGTCCGCCGAAGCGGAAACCAGCGGTGACCGCGAGCGCATTCAAGGCGTCTTTACCGCGACGGCGTTCCAGTTGATGGGCCATATCGCTAAAGCGGATGGCCGGGTCTCGGAACGGCAAATCGCCGCCGCTCGTGCGGTCATGGATCATCTGCGCCTGAATGCGGCCCAGCGCCGCGCCGCCATTGATTGCTTCACCGAAGGCAAACAATCGGGCTTCGCTGTCGATGCGGTGATTGACGCTTTCCAAGGCGCTTGTCGTAGCCAACCAGGATGGCGGCAACAACTGCTGGAATTATTGCTGAATACAGCCTATGCCGACGGTGATCCGTCCCCGCCCACTTATGCCCGACTGGTGGCTATTGCCGAGCAACTGGGCATGGTCCACTTGCAGTTTGAGGCTCTGCACACTTTGTTCCGCACCCAGCGTTGGGCGCAACAATCCCGGCAGAGCGGTGCCAGTGGTTCAGGGTGGGCGGGACAGAATGGCCGGGAATCCCATCGTCGGCGACCCACCACCGCCGTCAATTCGCTGGGCGAGGCTTACCGGGTACTGGGTTTGCCGAGCGATGCCGGTCCTGATCAAGTCAAATTGGCCTACCGTCGGCTGATCGGGAAGCACCACCCCGACAAACTGACAGCCAAGGGCATTTCGCCAACCGAACTGGCGCAGGCCACCGAAAAAACCCGTCAGTTAACGGCCGCTTACGAGCGTATCCGCGAGGCGCGGGGCCTGACTTGAACGCTATCACCGGCCACCCGAGCTTACAGTACGCCCCGTTCCGCCAGCGATACCGTCTGGCCGTCGCCGACCACGATATGGTCGAGCAAGCGGACATCAATCAGCGCCAGCACTTCTTTGAGTCGCAACGTGATCGATTCATCAGCCCGACTCGGTTCGGCAATCCCGGACGGATGGTTATGGGCGATGATGATGGCGGCGGCATTGTGGTGCAGGGCGCGTTTCACCACCTCCCGCGGATGAACAGAGGAACTGTCAATCGTGCCGAAAAACAATTCCTCGTAAATAATCACTCTGTGTTTACTATCCAGAAACAGGCAGGCAAACACCTCGCTCCGGTGATGGCGCATCCGGGCCATCAGGTAACGGCGAGTATCCGCCGCGCTTTGAAGGGCGTCGGGACGGTGCAGGGTTTCTTCCAGATGACGCCGGGCCAGCTCCAGCACTGCTTGTAGCTGCACAAACTTGGCTGGACCCAAGCCCGGTGTTGCGCAAAACGCCGCTTGATTCAGCTCCAACAAGGTCCGCAGGCTGCCGTGCTGCTTGATCATGTCACGGGCCAGATCGACCGCGCTGCGGCCCGGCACCCCGACCCGCAGAAAGATCGCCAGCAATTCAGCGTCAGACAGGGCCGCCGGCCCCCGTTGCAACAGTTTTTCCCGGGGACGTTCGTTTTCGGGCCAGTCACGAATGGACATTAGATTTTCCTGGGTGGGTCATTCAATTCAAGCAGGGTTGTTGATAAAGCATGGTTACTGAAAGTGGACGGATCAAGCCCGCGCATCAATGAACTGATGCAACCCGGCTACCGTCGCGGACTATGGCGTCCGAATGTGCGTGAAGTTAATGCCTGTTCGGACGCCCTTTTTATTGCTACCCGATCCACACGCCTTGAAGCTGCGTTAAGCTTCGTCGCGAATTCTTCATTCCGCACGGAGCTTGGTAACCATGCCGCAACCCTTGGCCCGAAAACGCATTCTGCTGGGCGTCACCGGCGGGATCGCGGCGTATAAAAGCGCTGATCTGGTGCGCCGGTTGAGCGAAGCGGGAGCCGAGGTGCAGGTCGCGATGACCTTGGCAGCGACCGCGTTCGTCGGGCCGCTGACCTTCCAGGCCGTGTCCGGCCAGCCGGTGCGAACCGAGTTGCTGGATTCCCACGCCGAGGCGGGCATGGGCCATATCGAACTGGCGCGCTGGGCGGATTTGATTCTTATCGCCCCGGCGACCGCCGATTTTCTGGCCCGACTGGCGCACGGTTTCGCCAATGATCTGCTCAGTACCCTCTGTCTGGCGACGGATCAACCCATCGCCGTCGCACCGGCGATGAATCGGCTGATGTGGCAAAATCCGGCGACTCAGGATAATTGCCGACTGCTGGCGCGGCGTGGGGTGAAAATCTGGGGGCCGGGCGTCGGCGAACAAGCCTGTGGCGAAATCGGGGCCGGGCGGATGCTGGAACCGGTAGAGTTGCGGAATCTCGTGGTGGAACTGCTGGGCGCAAAGGAGGAACCGGTGATCTGGCGATCTGAACCGCGGGTGGTGGAAGCGTTGCCTGCGCCGCATGATCTGCAAGGCCTGACCGTGCTGCTGACGGCTGGCCCGACCCGCGAGGCGCTCGATCCAGTGCGCTTTATCAGCAACCGCAGCACCGGGCGGATGGGTTTTGCCGTGGCGGCGGCGGCAGCGGCGGCTGGGGGGCAGGTTGTGATCATCAGCGGCCCGGTCAATTTGCCGACCCCGCCCGGTGTTGAACGGATCAATGTGGAAAGCGCGATTGAAATGCATGAAGCGGTGATGCGGCGAGTCCGGCAGGCGGCTATTTTTATTGCGACGGCTGCCGTTGCGGATTACCGGGCGGCTCATTTCACCGAACAGAAAATCAAGAAAACCGGCGAGACGCTGACGCTGGAACTGGTGCGTAACCCCGACATTTTGGCCGAAGTCGCGGCGTTGTCTTCCCTCCGGCCATTTACCGTGGGTTTTGCTGCTGAAACCCATGATGTAGTGCATTACGCTGAGGACAAACGCCGCCGTAAAAACCTGGATTTAATCGCCGCCAATCAGGTTGGTATTGCCGGCAGTGGCTTTGAAAGCGAGCGGAATGCTTTGCATGTGCTGTGGGAAGGCGGGGAAAAGCTATTGCCGATGACCGATAAAACCCGGTTGGGGCAACAGTTGATCGCATTGATTGCCGAGCGGTATCGGGTGTGGAAGGGGGAGTACAAAAACTGATGGCGTCTTATGACATGATTGGAACAACGCATCGTTATCATTTTCGACCGGGATTATGGCGAACTGCTGTATCGGCACCCTCTTCCAGCACCGACCGGAATCCTGTATTTGCGCTTTGCGCCATTGACTCCCGAAGAACCGGGAGACTACAGGCATCCTAAACCGGTTGTAGATATAGCACGGGCATCCTGCCCGTGTTTAACTCACGGGCAGGATGCCCGTGCTACGATAAATTCCACAACGTAAGATGGT